>CALROS020000331.1:0-3316 GCA_943369855.1 Chitinophaga pinensis
GAAAATAGGTATGTATGATTGCATAAGAGAAGATTAAGTATAGAAGAAAAGTACGATAACATGAAAATTTATTGAAAAAATGCCCTAAAGTCAATGTAGATTCCGGCGGCCATATTGGTTGTATTCAAAGGATGTTGACATTGAATAAACGATTTCCGAGAAATTTACCTTAAGAAATCATGAAAATCCTCGACAGATATCAGTGAACAGAATCCGCGGCTGTCCATCATTCGAATGAAAGTATTGTCGTCCGTTATAGGCTTATGGTCGTTATACAGGGGCTCCCTCCGCAAAATCCTCGGCAGAATTCTATCATCCGTTATAATTTCAGGTGGATATTATTGTTCATTCTATAACGGCGTTATGTGGCAATTGTCAAGAAAGGCATATTCTTTATTTTTTTTGTCAAGTTAAGTTTTGATACTATATTTAACACAGTAATTGACCTCATTTTCTCCTTGACTTGAGTGTTGTAACCATCTATATTCGCATACAGTTACACAGGACGTAATTCTCTCCGCGTTATCTGTACGTTAATTTTGCGTAAATATTCCAGGGGCTTTCTCTTCAAAAAAGAGAATGAAGGATACTTTTTCCCCTTTTTATTCAAAATTAAGGTCCATTTGACAGTAACTGATAATTCGGACACTTTATACCAGTTTTATCAAAACTTTTTAATTAACAGGAGGTTATAACCTAATGAGTGACACTAAAGTAGCGGTAAAGGAAACAGCATCGCGAAAGAAATCGGGGACTCAGGGGCTTACATTCCGTCGTTTTTTCACTCAGGAGGGGATACATCCTTTCTCCCAGGTGGAATGGGAATTAAGATCAGCAGTAATTTCAAATGAAAAAGGGGAAAAGATCTTCGAACAAAAGAATGTCGAGATCCCGAAATCATGGTCGATGACCGCTACCAACGTGGTCGTGTCGAAGTATTTCCATGGTCAGATCAACACACCGGAACGCGAAACAAGCGTCCGTCAAATTGTGGATCGTGTTGCAAAAGCGACTGTGGCATGGGGCCGCAAACAGAAATATTTTGCGACAGAACAGGATGCAGAGATATTCTATAATGAACTCTGCTATATCCTCGTAAATCAGTATATGGCGTTCAACAGTCCGGTATGGTTCAACGTTGGCGTTGAAGAGAAACCGCAGTGTTCAGCCTGCTTCATCAATTCTGTGCAGGATTCCATGGAATCGATCCTTGGATTGGCACGCACAGAAGGCATGCTCTTTAAGTTCGGTTCAGGAACAGGTTCTAACCTCTCAACACTTCGCTCTTCTAGAGAAACATTGGCCGGCGGCGGAACTGCTTCCGGACCGGTATCGTTCATGAAAGGCTTTGATGCTTTCGCAGGCGTGATCAAATCCGGCGGAAAGACCCGTCGTGCAGCAAAGATGGTCATCCTGAATGTCGAACATCCTGATGTTGTGGAGTTCATCAATTGTAAAGCTGTGGAAGAGAAAAAAGCGTGGGCGTTGATCGATGCCGGTTATAACGGCGGATTCAATGTTCCCGGCGGTGCATATGATTCAGTCTCCTATCAGAACGCGAATCACTCGGTCCGTGTGACCGATGACTTCATGAAAGCTGTTCTGGAAGATAAAGAATGGCACACCAAAGCAGTCAAAGGCGGCAAACCGGTCGATACCTACCGTGCACGTGACTTGATGCGTCAGATCTCCGAGGCAGCATGGCTGTGCGGCGATCCGGGTATGCAGTTCGATACAACTGTGAACGCATGGCACACATCTTCCAACACTGCCCGCATCAATGCATCGAATCCCTGCAGCGAATATATGTATCTGGATGATTCCGCTTGTAACCTTGCTTCGCTCAATCTGATGAAGTTCAGAACGGATGACGGCGAATTCAATGTTGAATCATTCAAGCATGCTGTCGGCATTACCATCACTGCTCAGGAGATCTTCGTCGATAACGCAAGTTATCCGACACCGGCGATCGAGAAGAACAGCCACGATTACCGTCCGCTCGGACTCGGCTATGCAAACCTCGGTGCACTATTGATGGCACGCGGTCTGGCGTATGATTCTGATTCAGGACGCGAATATGCAGCAGCGATCACTTCGTTGATGTGCGGTGAAGCGTATGCACAGTCCGCCCGAATTGCAGAACACACCGGACCGTTCAAAGGATATGCGATCAACCGCGAACCGATGCTGAATGTGATGAACAAGCACAGCATCCATGCGGACCGTATCTCTCAGGATTATGTCCCGAACGAACTCTGGGAAGCATCAAGCCGGTCATGGAGAGAAGCGATCGAGCTCGGTAAGGTCCACGGATACCGCAACGGACAGGCAACAGTATTGGCTCCGACCGGCACCATCGGCTTTATGATGGATTGCGATACGACCGGTGTTGAACCCGATATCGCTCTTGTGAAATACAAGAAACTCGTCGGCGGCGGAATGATGAAGATCGTCAACCAGACCGTTCCGGAAGCGTTGCGTAAGTTAGGATATGACAGTGAAGCGATCGAACATATCGTTTCCTACATCGATAAGAACGATACGATCGAAGGTGCACCGTTCCTGAAGGAAGAACATCTTTCCGTATTCGACTGCGCTTTCAAACCGTCCAAAGGAAAACGTTCCATTCAGTATATGGGACACATCAAAATGATGGGTGCAACACAGCCGTTCCTTTCCGGTGCGATCTCGAAGACGGTCAACATGCCGTCTGATGTAACGCCCGACGATATCATGCAGGCGTATGTTGAATCATGGAAACTCGGATTGAAAGCAGTTGCTGTCTACCGCGACGGCTGCAAACGGACACAGCCTCTTTCCACATCGCTCGACGGCGATAAGAAGAAGGAAGAGAAGAAAGCAGTGGATGCACGTCTTGCACGCCGCCGTCTGCCCGCAGAACGCGCCGCATACACACACAAGTTCAGCATTGCCGGTCACGAAGGATACATCACTGCCGGTATGTATGAGGATGGAACACCCGGTGAAGTATTCATTACCATGTCGAAAGAAGGTTCCACGCTTTCGGGTATGATGGATGCATTCGCAACATCGATCTCCATCGCCTTACAGTATGGCGTGCCGATCAAAGTATTGGTCGATAAATTCAGTCACATGCGCTTTGAGCCGTCCGGCTTCACGCAGAACCCGGATATCCCGATCGCAAAATCGATCTGCGATTATCTCTTCCGCTGGCTGGGGATCAAATTCCTTCCGAAGGATGAGCAGGTAAAGTCCATGGTCAGCGAAACACCTGTCCTTGAAGCGGCTCCCCGGGTCGAAGCAAGAGCAGAAGTGGTATCAGCTGCGGAGCGCG
>CALROS020000332.1:0-3316 GCA_943369855.1 Chitinophaga pinensis
CGATATCTACTCGAAAAACTATTTTGAATATCGGGATTCGAAATGACAAGAATGAAATGTCTTTACGATTATTTAATAAATCAAAAAATTATTTATCAGCAAACGATCTCGATCGCCTGCGGAAGACACTCGATCTCTATCCGTTCACCTTTTTCGCAGATCGTCTCGCCGTCCGCATGCACCGCCAGTGCTCCGTCCTTTGCGGTCAGAACCACGCGCCGCGCGCGGTGGGCGGCAACGTACGGACTCGTCAGCTGGGTCCCGTTCATATATTTCGCCATCACGCTGAGCATGGCAAGGCGCGGCGGGTCAGCTGCGATGCAAAGATCGAACAAACCGTCGTTATTCACTGCTGCCGGAGCCATGAAGAACGCTCCGCCGAATCTTCTGCCGATCATCACCGATGTTTCGATGGAGCGCTGATGCAGCACCTGTTCATCCAGTTCTATCATAAGGTCCGGTGCATGATAATAGAGGAAGAGTGTCTTCACCGCACCGACAACGTACGTAATGAATCCATGGATGAATTTCAATTTTGCCGCTTCAAATCCGACGATGGTGGAGAATCCTACGCCGATGCCGTTCCCGAAATATCGTCCGTGCGGAAAATATCCGCCGGTCACTTTCCCGACATCCATCGCCTGCCGATGTCCCCGTGCAATGATATTGATATTTTCCTCCACTCCGTGAGGGAGTCCCATCGCATGATGGAAATCATTCCCCCGGCCGATCGGGAGCGCAGCCAGCGCCGGTATATTCTGTCCGGCGTTCTTCGCCATCATCAGCCCGTTCAGCACCTCATTGCAGGTACCGTCCCCGCCTGCCGCGACGATCACATCGAATTCGCTGCTGTCCGTCTGCTCGGCGATCTCCGCCGCATGTCCTTTCCGCTGCGTGAGGACGATATCATAGTCCAGACCGTGCTGAAGGAATAATTTCTCGATCAGCGGGATCCTCTTGCTTGCCGAATTCATTCCGGCGGTGGGATTAAGGATGATCTTGATCTTCTGCATAGGCCTCCAATGAAGAGTGACCGGTGGTTATTTCCGTATATCCTTGAGAAAAGTCCTGATGGCATCGACCGTGCGCGGACTGTGTGTCTCAGCATTCGTGTTCAGGTCCACTACGGTTACGTGCGGGATCTTTGATGCGATCGTTTGAAAGTGTCCCGGTTCGTGCAGCAGGTCCTGCAGTGCGCCGATGAGCAGCACCGGTCTGTCCAGTGATCCGAGCCGGTCCCAAATGGAATACCGCGACACGGCCATCACCGCTTTCTTCAGCTTCCACGGATCCGCCCCGTCCAGCGCACTGCTGTATTTTTTATACTGTGCGGCATCGGCCTGCACATTCATCCGGAAATGCTTCAGGTAGAATTTCACGAACGGCTTGATGGCAAGATACATCGGCGGATAGAACAGTGTGATCACCGCTTTCCAAAGCAGAGGAACCCGGAACACAGCGTTCGGACTGATCAGCACGACGGCAGCGGGAAGGGATTTCAACGTGCGGTATGATTCCACGATCACCGTCGCACCGAGCGAACTGCCGGCAAGGAGATAACCATTCTCCGGGAGGTTCCATTGTTCGAGCAGTTTCACGATGTCGCTTCCGATCGCTTCGATGCTGTATTCGGAATCCGGACTCATTCGGGAAGAGATCTTTTCCCGTGTCTCTATATATAGGACGGGAAAATCCTTCGTCATCTCCTGCAGTACGCTCTTCCACGCATCCATCTGCGAGATCCAGCCGGCAACGAAGACGATGACGGGATTAGAGCACGCAACGGAAGGAGTGAATGAAATGATCCGGAGTTCAGCATCATCACCGGCCCGTTCCATCCGCTCGTGAATGACTGTTCCGTCAGCGCAATATTCGGTAAGAGATTCCATCGGAATGAACATACAGAATCATCCCAAATAATGCTATGTTTCTGTCTGTCCCCGGAGATTTTGGAGAATAAAGCGGATTGTTTTATCTTTTGAAATTACTATCTTGCAAAAGGACAGTACACCGCATTGCAAAGAGTTTAATTATCCACGTATGAGGAGGAGCAAATGATCACAGCAGGATTTGTCATCGAGGATCCCAAAAGCCGCATCAGAGTGATCGTGAAAGAAACGGAAGCCGAGACCGGCGGAAGAGGCTGGCTGCTGGAACATCATTTCCCGCGGCGGGCACAGGCGAATGTTCCGAAACACTTTCACACCACGTGGACCGAAACATTCGAGATCGTCTCAGGAAATGCATTCTATGTGATCGGGAATGAAAAGAAAAGTGCGATGAGCGGCGACAGTATCACCATGCCTCCGGGTGTTCCTCACATCCATCCATGGAATGCCGGAGAGACGGAACTGGTCTACCGTCAGCGCGATGATTTCGGCGGCGTGAGTCCGAACGCCGTGCAGGATGTGATGGGGGTCTTCGCCACACGGGCAGGACTTTCCCGTGACGGATTAACGGACAGACTGGGACGTCCCAAGAATCCTTTACAGTTGGCGGTGACACTGAAACTGCTGGTATCGCACGGCGGATTCGATGCGGGTGTCTCACCGGCGATGCAGAAATTCATCGCGGCAACTCTCGGTACTGTCGGTGAATTGATGGGCTATAAGGCTGTCATTCCGAAATATTTGGTTTCGGCAAACAATAAAGACAAAATTGTCTGATTTAAGATGCGGATGGGTTCCGCGATCCCAAAATATATATTGATGTTAGGTCCCTGCTTCTCTATCTTCATAAAATGTTTTTAACGAGGAAGGTCGCAGGGAAGTCACGTGGATGTAAACCTCCGGAGCGCAAAAGCGCGAACGAGGTTTTTTCATTTTAAAACAAACAGAACAAAACGAATGGATCTATCTCCGCTCCATTGTTCAGCACAGTGACCCACTCGCATCGAAATCCGGGCGTAAGAATAACACGATGAAAAATATTGCGAGAACAGTATACTTCTATGTTACAATGTTCGTCGGCTGTGTATTGGCGATTGATATTGTGGGACATATTATTCTCAATCGGTTCATTCCGGGAGTATTGCTGACTGAATCATTGCTCTCAACATTCATTCTGACAATTTTATCATTCCCCATTTTCTATTTTGCCGGTTATCGTCCGTTGGTTCGATTGATGAGTGAACAACAGCGAAAAGAGAATGCGCTGAGTGAGAGTGAACAGAATTACCGCACACTGATGAACTCAGGACAAGCGCTGGTCTGGCTTGCGGGAGTGGATAAGGGGTGCACATTCTTCAATTCCGTCTGGCTCGATTTTACGGGACGCACCCTTGAGCAGGAAATGGGATACGGCTGGGCGGAAGGGG
>CALROS020000333.1:0-3313 GCA_943369855.1 Chitinophaga pinensis
AGGAAGGGAAGGATGCACTCTATCGCGAACTTCAGTCCGTCGATCCGCGCTCCGCGCGTTCCATGGATGCGTCGAAATACCGCAGAGTGATCCGTGCCCTCGAAGTGTTCCATGAAACAGGGAAACCGATCTCCCAGCATCATCAGGAGCATACGGTCGAGCCGGTCTACAATGCACATTTCTTCGGTTTGGACTGGGACAGGGCAGTTCTGTATGACAGGATCAACCGCAGAGTCGATGTGATGCTGAACGAAGGATTCATCGGGGAGGTGGAGAAACTCCGCTCGATGGGATTCGATGACCGTTTCCAGTCTCTGCAGACGGTAGGATACAAAGAAGCGTTCGCGTTCCTCCGCAGAGAGATCACCAAGGATCGGATGATCGAACTGATGAAGCAGAATACCCGCCGTTTTGCGAAACGGCAGCTGACATGGTTCCGCAGAGAAGAGCGGATGAAATGGTTCAAAATATCCGGTGAGGATCAACTTCCGGTCATTGCTCAACAGATAGCGGATTCAATGAAATCCGATCCGCACGCAAAATAGCTTTTTTATTTCCGTTCTCTTTTCGGTATATTTCATCCATGCAAGTACAGATCCATACGTAACGACCTCCATCCGTCACCCCGCTGACTGCATCCGCAGCCGTTTCATCCGTTATTTCATTCAGTTCAACATCACCAATACTGTATACGACCATGAGCATTTTGAAACAAATTCAAAATCGAAAGACATTTGCCATTATCAGTCACCCTGACGCAGGAAAAACCACACTGACGGAAAAACTCCTACTGTACGGAGGAGCTATCCAGATCGCCGGCGCGGTGAAGTCCAACAAGATCAAGAAAACAGCGACGTCGGATTTTATGGAGATCGAGAAACAGCGCGGTATCTCCGTCTCCACATCGGTGATGACATTCTCCTACAATAATTACACGGTGAACCTGCTTGATACTCCCGGTCACAAAGACTTTGCGGAAGATACGTATCGGACGCTGACGGCAGTGGACAGCGTTATTCTTGTGATCGACTGTGTGAAAGGTGTTGAAGAGCAAACGGAAAAACTGATGAATGTCTGCCGTATGCGCAATACACCTGTGATCGTATTCATCAATAAGCTGGACCGTGAAGGACGCGAGCCGATCGAACTGCTGGATGAGATCGAGGAAAAACTCAACATCCAGGTCCGGCCGCTCTCGTGGCCAATGGGGATCGGATCGAATTTTAAAGGAGTGTTCAACATCCATCAGAACACGTTCAATTATTTCACTGCGAACAAGCAGCGGGTGGAAGAGGATGTGGAATCGTTCGACGGTGTGGATGATCCGAAACTGCAGGACCAGTTCGGCAAGCAGGCTGTCGCCCTCAAGCATGATATTGAACTTATCCGCGGTGTCTATCCCGAATTCGATGTGAACGATTATCTTGCCGGAAATTCCGCCGCGGTCTTCTTCGGAAGCGCGCTGAACAATTTCGGCGTGAAAGAGCTGCTGGAGACATTCGTGAAGATCGCTCCTGCGCCGCAGCCGCGCGAGACAACGAAAGGACTCATTGAACCGATGAGTGATAAGTTCTCAGGATTTGTTTTTAAACTCCATGCGAATCTCGATCCTCGCCACCGCGACAGGATCGCATTCCTCCGCATCTGTTCCGGAGTGTTCGAACGGAACAAATTCTATTATCACGTCCGGCTCAAACGCGAACTGAAATTCGCGAATCCGACCTCGTTCATGGCGCAGGACAAGAATGTCGTCGATGTCGCGTATCCGGGGGATGTGATCGGTCTGTATGATTCAGGGAATTTCAAGATCGGCGATACGCTGACGGAAGGGGATCAGCTGATGTATAAAGGGATCCCGACATTCTCCCCCGAGATCTTCAAGGAACTGCAGCTGACCGATCCGTTCAAATCGAAGCAGCTGGAGAAGGGCATTCTGCAGCTGACCGATGAAGGACTTGCACAGGTCTTCCTGCAGAATCAGGGGAACCGGAAAGTGGTCGGAACGGTCGGTGATCTTCAATTCGATGTGATCCAATACCGTTTGGAAAATGAATACGGTGCACCGTGTCTCTTCCGTCCGCTCAGTCTGTATAAAGCGTCATGGGTTCAATATGAAAAGGAATCGGATATTGAATGGCTTAAGACCATCCATCCCGGCTCGCTCTTCTTTGATAAGCATTCGAATCTTGTCTATATCTCTGAATCAAAATATGCGCTTCAGCGGGCGATCGACAACAATCCTAAAGCGAAGTTCCTGTTTAGTATAGAGCATAACACGGAGACGCATGAGATGGGTGAGGAATAAGCAGGGCAGAGATCAGGTATTTCGGTGTGAATGTTTGTGATTGAAATTATGCGAGCGTAAAGTAGAACGCTGCAAGGAATCCGACGATCGTTGCAAGACCGACCTCAGCTCCGCCGTCCTCGTATGCTTCCGGCATCATCACTGAAGCGACCATGGCGAGGATACCGCCGCCGGCCAATGCCTCGACCAATGTAATGACCTCAGGCGGTGCGTTCAGAAGGAAGATATTCCCGATGACCGCCGCTACAATCCCCGCTGCGATCAGACTGAACCACATTGTGAAGATCTTCGATTTCGTATATCCTGCTTCGATCATGTTCATGGAACTTCCGATCGATTCGGGAAGATTCGAAAGGAATACTGCGAGTAAAAATGTGAATGAGTATGTGTCGAGTGAGAAAAAGCCCGCACCGATGATGATCGATTCCGGGATCGTATCCATCATCACGCCGAGAAAAAGTGCAAGCGGATTTCCCGTGACGACACTCTTCTTCATGTAGGTCAATTCTTCCGCGCGGGAAAGTCTGCGGATGTTCGCTGCGGCGACCTTCCTCCAGTGTTGTGTATTCACGGAGTCGCGAAGATTCTGAACATTCTGAAGGATCCGTTTTGAATTGAGTTGTTCAACGGCTTTCCGTAATCCCGGTGAGATCTCCATCAACGCATCGAATTGTTCCTTCCCGATCTTCAAAAGATGGGTCTCGTTCTTTGCCACCGCAGTTGCCGTTCGTGTGTCGCTGTGCAACAGCGCCATCTCGCCGAACGATTGACCGGCTCCAAGCGTCGCGATCACGTGCTTCTCATTCCCGGTGCCGGCGATGATCTCGATCTCACCGTCGTCGATGAAATACAAAGCATTACCGTCATCCCCCTGACGGAACAGGATCTCACCGGCAATGGCGGTGACCGGTTCGATGCAGGTGAGCACACCTTCCATCTCTTCCGGCGGAAGTGATCGGACGAGTTCAACTTTTGCAAGACGGTTCAGCACGACGGACGAGTCCGCCC
>CALROS020000334.1:0-3304 GCA_943369855.1 Chitinophaga pinensis
GAACTACGTGATCGTTGAATATATCATCAAGAATATCTCACCCGAACTCAAGCCGACGCTGCCCGCCGGAAGATTCCTTGCCGACACACTCTATGATTTTATGGCGCTGCAGTCCTACGGCATTCATTGTAACTCCCGAGAATGGACCGTGCTGTTCCCATCCCTCACGCCCGGTGCGCGCAACACGCAATTCCTGTATACCGCTTCATCGAAGACGATCTATGGATATGCAGAGGATGATCCGACAACATTCGGTTCAGTGAAAGAGACATTCGGATTTGCCGCTTCTATGGGACCGATCGTTCTGAAGGATACAGCAAATAATAAGTCTGGACCGAGCGGAGAATATCTGGCACCTGCATGCGCCGGATTCTCGTTGCTGTATGCATCCAAAAATAAAGCCGGCGTGACCACCGGTGTAACACAATACGGATGGTCTGCAGCCGATCCGACACGCGACCTCGGACCGTTCACGAATATTCCTTCTTTACCCGAGCCGATGTATGGTGTGCTGAAAGATATCAGCAAGACATACCACTTTGTTTCAAGTCCATTCGATACACTCTATATGAAACGCTCGCGCATGTGGTCGCTCATGTCCTCAGGACCGTGGGACATTCTGCCGGGAGATTCGATACGGATCGTTGTTGCCGAAGTAGTGGACGGGATCGATTATGCACGTGCGGTCGCGTACCCGCAGATCGCCTCGAACATCGTTAATACCGATGCAAAGAAAGCATTCAATGCATCCGTAGCGCGAGCAAAATTTACGTTCGATAATCAGTTCGCACATCCGAATCCGCCCGCAGCACCGAAATTCACGGTGGACTTTAACCGCGCCAGCCGAAGGATCGCGAATGTGCTCCGGTGGGACAATACCGCGGAGAATATTCCCGATGCATACGACGGCGCAAAGAATCTCGCCGGATATCTTGTGTATCGGTCCGCATATCTTCCGATCGGACCCTGGAAATTGATCGATACAGTCAAGAAGAACGATAGCCGGTATTTCTCCGGCGGTACCTATACGTATATGGATTCTTCGGTGACCATCGGTGCAGGTTACTATTACGCGCTGACAGCATATAATGCTCTGCGGCCGTCGTGGACCGGTGTTCAGACGCTGACGAATGTTCCGCCGATGGAAACATCCATCTTTGCAAACAGAACGGCAAAACCGTTCGTTGCGACATTGCCGCCGTCCCAGGGAGTGAATGATGTCCTTGTCGTACCGAATCCGTTCGTGATCGGTACCGGCAGATCGCAGCCCGGATCCGGTGACAACCTTCAATTCGTGAATATTCCGAATCCCTGCACCATCAGGATCTACACTGTTCGCGGTGATCTTGTCAAAACGATCACAGTAGGGAATGATGCCGGGTCGATCGTTTCATGGAATCAGGTAACGGAGTACGGACAATTCATCAAGAGCGGCATCTATATCTATCATCTTGAATCCGCGCTTGGTACGAAAATTGGGAAGTTCGCTGTCGTTCGATAGCATAATACTGAAATGATGATATATATTCACAACATACGATCGAAATACGGATTCATACTGACGGCGGCAGGAATATTGATCCTGATGATGATACCAGTATTTGCGAATGCTCAGGAATTCAAGAAGACCGCGACCGCGGGATTCGTATTTCTGGAGGTTCCGGCCACTTCCCGCCAGGCTGCGCTTGGGGAGTCCGGTCTTGCATTGGCGGACGAGAATTCATCGGCGGTCTTCAATAATCCCGCATCGCTCGGATTCACTCACTTGGAACATTCATTCTCTGCATCCTACGCTCCATGGCTCGCCGATATCAAGAACTACGCTTCTAGCTATTCACTGAGAACGGATGCCGGTGTGTTCGGGATCGGATTGGTCATGTTCGATTACGGTTCTATGACCCGGACCCTTGTTGCGCAGGATAAGCAAGTGTTCGAATCTGCCGGTACATTCAATGCAGCATCAACAGCCGTAGGGGTCACGTATTCCAAAATGCTGACCGATCAATTCTCATTCGGCGCTACGCTCAAATATGTGAATGAACAGATCGATGTCTACTCCGCAAGCAACATCGTCCTTGATGCAGGCGTGCTCTATTATACTGGACTCGGTTCGTTACGAATGGCTGCTGCCATGCAGAACTTCGGTGCGAATGCAAAATTCATCAACGATGAATTCAAGATGCCGGCAGTGTTCAAACTGGGATTGGCCGGTGAAGTGATCGGCGATGCGGAATCAGAGCACCGCGTGACCCTTTCCGTTGAGGCGCGTCATCCGAATGACAGTAACGAAAAGGTGAGCATCGGCGCTGAGTATTCCTGGAACAACAGCATCATGCTGCGGGGAGGATATAAATTCCTCTATGATGAAGAATCGTACAGCATCGGTCTAGGAGTGAATCCTCAGCTGCCGATGCCGGTGATGATCGATATTGCGTATGCTGATTACGGACGATTCAATAATATCCTCCGAATGACCGTGCATATTGGAATGAATTGATACCAACAACAATAATGAACGAGAGAATCCATATTTCCGGCCGAACCTATCTCCGCATGATGCTGTGCGCTGCATTATTGTTGCTCCCACTGACACTGAACGCACAGCTTCGTTCCATCTCGACATATACGGGATATTCGTCCACATTTTCCAAACGGCTTCATGTAACGAATGCCGATGCGGTGGGAATGGGGATCGATGTGGTCTATTCGGTCGCGGAGAACGTGAACATCGGCATCAGGGGAGGATATTCCCTGTATTCTGTGAACCAGACCGACCAGCTGAACGGATGGGGATGGAGATTCTGGAACGACCGGTATCTGAACAAGATCCAGGCGGACATGAAAGCTGATCCGTCACTGTCGGCAGTGATCGGATCTGTGCAGAAGATGGACCTTATTCCAGTGACACTGCATGGAGAATATATTTTCTCCGTTGCTGAGGATTTCACTGTTGCGCCGACGCTCGGCATCGGTGCGGCATTCTATCAGCGGAGATTATATGCCGATGAAACATGGACGAAAACTTTTCCGGCGGCGGATTATTCCTTCACCTATAACTTCAGGAATTTCGCCCCGTCAAAGAAAGGGAATCCGTTGTTCGCCGTTGTCGGTGCATCCGCACACTATAAAATGTTCTCAAGTGTCGGAATGATCTCATCGCTTCTGTATACACA
Source organism: Chitinophaga pinensis (assembly GCA_943369855.1). GTDB lineage: Bacteria > Bacteroidota > Ignavibacteria > UBA10030 > UBA8401 > UBA8401. Next base: position 3,174 of record CALROS020000334.1, read on the forward strand.
GTATCTTGATACACCGGACCGTTTCGGGTATAATGGATTTATTTTTTCGAATGAACTCACTGTCCGGCTAGGATTGGAATTCTTCTATTGATCAGTATGAAATATTTACGAACGGAAAATACTGCACAACA
>CALROS020000335.1:0-3296 GCA_943369855.1 Chitinophaga pinensis
AAAAGACTGGAGAGCGGTGAGGATGTGCGGGAATTGACCGGAAATGTGCAGTTCCGCCAGGGAACGACGAGAGTGTGGTGCGACAAGGCGATCCAGTATCTGAACAGGAACGAAGTAGAACTGATCGGCAGTGTGAAGATCATCCGCGACACGGTGACGCTGACGGCTAAGAAAGGGAGATATTTCGGCAATACGAAGCGGGCCGACGGTGAAGGGAATGTGAAACTAAAGACTCCACATGTTGTTCTGTATGCTGATATCGGTACATATTATATGGATGAGAGCCGGGCATTCTTCCAGCGGAATGTCCGCGTGATCGATTCAACGACGGTCATCTATTCGGACCAGCTGACGTACTTCGAGAAGGAACGGAAATCTGAAGCGATGCTGAATGTCCGGGTCGTGAATCCCAATGACAATCTTACGATGTTCGGGAATTATCTCATCCATTCCGATTCGACGCATTACACCAAGATCTCAGAGAATCCCAGATTGATACAGATCGATACGACGGAAAAAGGGGAGATCGATACACTTGCGGTGAAGAGTTTGGTGATGGAATCGTATGATGATTCCACGAAACGGATGATCGTGAAGGACAGCGTGGTGATCGTCCGCGGCGAGATGTCAGCGCGGAGCGGACTGGTGAATTTCTACCGGCAAGACGGAAGGATCGATCTGTTCGAACGGCCTATCGTCTGGTATCAAGAGAATCAGGTCACCGGCGATACGATCTATCTCGTGCTGGAGAAGAACCGGCTGAAGACCGCCTCCATCAAAACTCGTGCGTTCGTGTTGTCGCAGAGTGATTCGGCATATCCTCTCCGGTACAATCAATTGACCGGCCGTTCGATCCTGATGACATTCAACAATAATAAACTGCAGCAGACGTATGTACAGCGGAATGCGATCAGTCTGTACTTTTTGTACGGCGACAGCGCAGGGAACGGCGTGAACAAGACAAGCGGCGATGCGATCCTGATGAAGTTCAACGAAGGGAAGCCCGAAACGATCAAGATCACTGCCGGTATCGAAGGATCCTATTATCCGGAGAATCTGCTGCTGAAGGATGAGACCAAATATAATCTTGACGGCTTCTTCCTGCGGACGGACCGTCCGAAATTCAATACAGTGTTCCCGACAAGACCGAAATTATGAGTGAGCAAACAACACAATCGTTGACCCTGCGTGCCGAACATCTTGTGAAGAAATACAAGAAGCGGACCGTCGTGAATGATGTCACCGTGTCGGTGAATCAAGGTGAGATCGTCGGACTGCTCGGACCGAACGGAGCCGGCAAGTCGACCTCCTTCTATATGATCGTCGGCATGATCCGTCCCAACGGCGGGAAGGTATTCCTGGATGAAAAAGATATTACCAAACTGCCGATGTATAAACGAGCCCGATTGGGTGTCGGTTATCTGACACAGGAAGCCTCGGTCTTCAGAACGATGAGCGTGAGGGACAATATCCTGTCCGTACTGCAGATGACGAAATTCACGAAGAAAGAACAGGCCGAGCGGACGGACAAATTACTGGAAGAGTTCAGTCTTACGCATATCGCAAAGAGCAAAGGATTCATGCTCTCAGGCGGTGAACGGCGAAGGACGGAGATCGCGCGCGCGATGGCGACCGATCCGAAGTTCATCCTGCTGGATGAACCGTTCGCCGGTATCGATCCGATCGCCGTTGAGGATATCATGGAGATCGTGAAGCAGCTGAAGTTCCGGAATATCGGCGTGCTTATTACCGATCATAATGTGCATGAGACACTGACCATCACGGACCGTTCCTATCTGCTGTTCGAAGGGAAGATCCTGAAAGCCGGCAATGCGGAAGAATTGGCGAACGATCCCGAAGCACGAAGGCTGTATCTTGGTGAAGGATTCAAATTAGACCGTTACGAATAATTACTAATCAAAGGAAAAGCAATGGTTGTTGTTGTTCAACAGAATGCCACAGAAAAAGAGATCGAAGGGATCATCAAGATACTGCATGATTTCGGATTCGATGTGCACCGTTCCACCGGTGTGAATCAAACAGTGCTTGGTGCGATCGGCGTGAAGCCGGATTTTGACACGCGTCAGGTAGAAGTGCTGCCGGGAGTCGCTCATGCGTACCGGATCACTGAACCGTATAAACTCGCAAGCCGTTCCTTCAAGCAGGAACGGACCGTGATCAAGTTCAAAAATTGTGAGATCGGCGGAGATGCCATTGTTGTGATGGCAGGTCCGTGTTCCGTTGAGAGTGAGAAACAGATCTTCACCGTAGCGGAAAGTGTTGCCAAAGCGGGAGCGAAATTCCTCCGCGGCGGCGCGTTCAAACCGCGTTCATCTCCGTATGCATTCCAGGGAATGGGCGAAGAAGGACTGAAACTGATGCGCAGAGCTGCCGATGAGTTCGGTTTGCTCGTCATTACCGAAGCAATGGACGGAACGCAGCTGGAGCTGATCGAAAAATATTCCGACATCATTCAGGTCGGTGCGCGGAACATGCAGAACTATAATTTCCTGCGCGAGCTCGGGAAATCGACCGTGCCGGTGATGCTGAAGCGGGGACTTTCCGCGACGTTCGAGGAATGGCTCATGTCCGCCGAATACATCCTGTCCGGCGGCAACAAGCAGGTGATGATGTGCGAACGGGGTATCCGTACTTTCGAGACGGCCACACGGAACACGATGGATATCAGCGCAATCCCTGTCGTCCACGCGAAGAGCCATCTGCCAATTATTGCGGATCCGTCGCACGGTATCGGCATTCGCGACAAGGTGATCCCGATGGCGCGCGCGGCGGTTGCAGCGGGTGCGGACGGCATCATCGTTGAAGTACACAACGATCCGGACCACGCAAAATCGGACGGACCACAGTCACTCTTCCCGAACCAGTTCGAAGAGATGATGAAGCAGATCCGTGTGATCGCTGAAGCGATCGGCAGAAAGATAGCATAAGAACATTCTTCAAGTTATCAGCCGCAGATGACACAGGTTTCTCATACCATTCACCTGTGACATGTGCGGCTTTGTATTGCATCATGAAAAAAGATCCCGCATTACATATCGCGATCATCGGAACCGGCGTCATCGGCGGTTCGCTCGGTCTTGCCGTCAAGCAGAGTGTTCCGAATGCGGTGGTCACCGGATTTGATGAACCGGGACAACTGGCGACGGCACTCAGCCGCGAAGCGGTCGATTTTGGTTCCTCGACCGTCGCATCGGCAGTGCATGATGCCGATATCATTTTCCTCTGTACGCCCGTGCAGACGATCCTTGAACTTATTCCGGACGTTTCCCGCCATT
>CALROS020000336.1:0-3292 GCA_943369855.1 Chitinophaga pinensis
TCGCCCGGATGCGTCCGCGCGTGCATCCACACCCGCACTCGTTTGTTGAGCGGATCGGCGGATGTATCCTGAATGGTGATCACGTACATCGTTCTGTTCTGCACCGTCGCACCGACGGAATCCACAACAGCGAACGGACTCAGTTTCCATTGGCTCAGATCATATTTCAGCGTGTCGTATCCGTATCCCCAGTTCCCCGAAGCGGCGAGCTTGAATTCCATGGAATTGATATCGGGAGATCCGCATGGATCGGGCTGCGGCTGTTCCTGTGAAGAGAGCATGGATGCAGTGATGATGGTAAGCAGAAAGGATCTGAAGAGTATTTTCATGGTCGAGGCGGTGATGGATGACACGCAATGGGATTTGATTCGGATAAATCTACACATTATTTTGTTAGAAGGTAACTATTCATAGTATTGAGAAAAAATATGCATTTTTAACTTCCCGCCACAAAGACACAAAAGCACAAATGTGTGAAAAAATACATTCCACAAAGTTTCCATTTATCTTTTGTGGGATTTTGTGTCTTCGTGCCTTAGTGGCTATGTGCTTACAATGATTGAATTATATTTAGAGTTACCTGTTCGGAAATTTTAAAGAATAACATAATTTTAATCCCTCTCACACTGAAATATTCTTTACTTTCCATTGACGACCATTGCGGAGAACATTATGAATATCGGTATCATCGGCGCAGGAAATATCGGCGGGACCCTCGGCAGGATCTGGTCCGCGAAAGGGCATTCCATCATCTACGGCGTGAGGAATCCGCTCGCTCCGCGTGTGCAGACGGTCCTCGAGGAGTCGGAACACAAAGCGTCCGCCGCTTCTGTGAAGGAGGCCGCGACACGGTCCGACATCATCGTCCTTGCAACACCGTGGGAAGCGGTCGGTGAAGTGGCATTCCAGATCGTCGGCATGACCGGAAAGATCCTCATCGACTGCACCAATCCCATCAAACCGAATCCGGAATGGCCGCTCGCGCAGGGAAGTTCCGCCGCCGAAGAGATTGCCAAACGGCTCGAAGGATTCCGCGTAGTGAAAGCATTCAACACCATCGGTGCGGGAAATCTTTCCGATGTCACCTTCGGCTCCGTCCACGCCGATGCGTTTATCTGCGGGGATGATGCGGAAGCGAAGAAGGTCGTTTCAGAACTTGCCAAACAGATCGGCTTTGACGCCGTTGATGTCGGAGGACTGCGGAGCGCGGAGATGCTCGAATCGCTCGCGAAATTATGGATCACCCTCGCGTACAATCAGGGGATCGGTCCGAACATCGCCTTCAAACTTCTGCAGCGATGATGAACGAAACGTTCTTTAAATATCTGTTCCGCACCGCCGCCGCGTACAACATCGTCGCCGGCATCGGCGTAATACTTTTTCCTCAGTTATTCTTCACCATGTTCGGATTGCCCGAGATCAATTATTCCTATGTGATGAGCGGACTCGGAATGTTCGTCGGCATCTATGGATTGGGATTCTATATTATCTCTCTCGATCCGAGAAAGAATCACTATTTTGCACTGCTTGGTCTACTCGGAAAATTGTTCGGCGTGATCGGCTGGCTCTATTATACGCTGAACGGCTCCATTCCGTCCGCAGCACTGTGGACGAATCTCTTCAATGACCTTCTCTGGATCCCCTTCTTTATCGCGTATCTCCGCTGGCATAAAAAAATTTCTTCGTAACATTCGCTTGTTGTTTTTCCGATAATCCTCTACATTTCTGCGCGTCACCGTACTGTTCCGGCACACTCTTTCGATCCTCAAACAGGAAAGGACCTCCGTATGATCCTCGATCACCTCTCACGGGCTGAAAAATATTTCAACATGCATTCCAGTTTCAAGCACGCATTCGATTATCTCAGGTCCGCCGACCTCCGTTCCCTTCCCGAAGGCCGTCATGATATTGAGGGCGACGACATCTATCTGATCATCGCCAACGACCACACGGGAAAAGAACGCCGGAAACTCGAGACCCACCGGAAATACATCGACATCCAGCTCGCCGTGGAAGGTTCCTTCCCGCTGGAATGGCACGATATCGATTCCTGTAAGAATGTCGCGGCGGAGTATAACGGCGCGGACGATGTTGCGTTCTTCAATGACCCGCCTCTGTTCACCGTTCACCTTGCCGAGGACATGTTCGCGGTGCTCTTCCCCGAAGATGCTCATGCACCCCAGCCGCCGATGACCTCGGTGAAAAAAGCGATCGTGAAAGTTGCGGTGTAAGTGATGGAATTCCGTCTCAACAATTCCGTGCTGCGGCCGTGGAAACTCGGCGACGAACCGTCGCTGGAGAAACACGCGAACAACCGCAAGATCTGGATCAACGTGCGCGACCACTTCCCGCATCCGTACACGCGCGGCGACGCCAAGCGCTGGGTGCAGCACGCATCCCTCTATCTTCATGAGACGGTCTTTGCGATCACCGTGGACGGTGTCGCGGTGGGGAGCATCGGACTTGTCACGAAGGATGATGTCTACCGCAAGTCGATGGAGATCGGCTATTGGCTGGGAGAGGAATTCTGGGGTCGCGGGATCGTCTCCGAAGCGGTCGGTGCTGTGACGGCGTACGGATTCGACCGTTTCGACATCGTCCGCATCTATGCCGATGTGTTCGACTGGAATCCTGCATCGGCGCGCGTGCTGGAGAAGAACGATTACGTGCTCGAAGCGCGGCTGAAACGCGCCGTGATGAAGGACGGTATGATCACCGACGCGCTGCTGTACGCGAACGTTCCGTAAAATTCTTCGTTTGATTTTTCACTCTCTTCCTCTATCTTATTCCGCAGACCGCGATCCGTTGAGATTTTTGAAAAACTCCAAATCGATGTCATTCCCCCGAAGGGGTCCCCTTGGGACGAGGAGCGGAGCGACGAGGAATCTGATTTTTACTGAAAAAATATTCAATAAGATTTCTCGCTTCGCTCGAAGTGACATTTGAGAATGAATATTTCAGAGGTCTCATGTTTTTTAGTACTCACAAGAGATAATTATGAAACCCTGGAAGACTCTCGCACGCAGGACCATTCTCGATCACAGCAAATGGCTGAAGGTGGAGGACCATACCATCGAACTGTCGGACGGCAAGGTTCTGGAGAACTGGTGCTGGCTCGTCTCACCGGATTATGTGAATGTGGTGGTGCAGGATGAGGATGAGAATTTCGTCTGCTTCCGTCAAACGAAATATGCGGCCGACGGGATCTCCTTCGCTCCCATCGGCGGATATCTTGAACCGAACGAGGATCCGCTCACCTGCGCAAAGCGCGAGCTCCGCGAAGAACTCGGAT
>CALROS020000337.1:0-3286 GCA_943369855.1 Chitinophaga pinensis
CAGAGTTCCTGATCATCACGCACAGTGATTTTAAATCCGAAGCGGTCCGCCTGAAGAATCATAAGGAGTCGCTCCCGGGCGCAAAGAGGATCTCAACGATCGTTGTCGATGTCGATACGGTCTTTAATGAATTCGGAGCAGGTATGCCTGATCCTACCGCTATCCGCGATCTTATCCGGTATGCGGTGAAGAACTGGAATGTTCCTCCGAAATATGTGCTCTTCTTCGGTGATGCCAGTTTCGATTACCGTTCCATTCTTCAGAGCGGCCGTTCATTCGTCCCCACATATGAATCCTACGAATCGAATGACAAGATCAGTACGCTGAATAATGAGGATTATTTCGCGTATATCGATGAGAAAGCTCCGTATACCGTATCAATTGCACACGGCAGACTCACTCCGAGAACACCGGAGGAAGCACGGATCGTTGTGGACAAGATCATCAAGTATGAGACCTCGGTGCCGAAAGGGACGTGGAAGAGTCTTGTGACGATCGTTGCGGATGATAAGTGGACCCCGGAACGGGATGACGAGGAAGAACACACCTTCCAGGCGGAAGGACTTGCTTCTACCTATACGCCGAAAAATTTTGAGATCCGCAGGATCTATCTGGAAGAATTCCCGACGGTCTATACATCATCGGGCAGAAGGAAACCCGATGCACGGACGGCGATGATCGACCAGGTGAACAACGGAACGCTCATCCTGAATTTTACGGGACACGGAAATCCGAAAGTGTGGGCGCATGAAAGCATCCTCACGCTGGATGATGTCCGCAATCAATTCCTGAATCATGACCGGCTGCCGTTCATCGTTGCGGCAACGTGCGACTGGGGAAGATTCGATGAAGCCGGTGAGACGAGTTCCGCGGAGGAAGTGATGTTCAACAGGAACGGCGGAGCGATCGGAGTCCTGAGTGCGACCCGTGCTGTCTGGTCCGCATCGAATGCGGAGACGAACCGGTATTTCTACGCGAATCTGTTCTCGGGCAAGACGATGATGAGACTCGGTGATGCCTGCATGAATACCAAGAATGTTCTCGGAGATCTTGAGAATAAGCAGAAGTATTTCCTGATGGGGGACCCGACCCTTCGGCTTGCAATGCCCGAAGGTGTCATCACGATCGATTCATTGAAGTCGTACACCGCATCGGTGGATACGCTCCGAGCGCTGGATAAGATCACGGTGAAAGCGGTGGTCCGCGATTCATCGAACGCGGTCGATCAGAGTTTCAACGGAACTGCGCTGCTCACCGTCTTCGATGCCGACAAATCGAAGGTGATCCCGTCCATTCCCGGTATGACCTATGATGAGAACGGCGCGATCATCTATAAAGGGGAATGCTCCATAACGAACGGACTAATGAGTGCGGAGTTCATCGTCCCCAAAGATATCTCGTATGAGAACAAGAACGGACGGATCTCGGTCTACTTCTCCAATGCGGTCACCGACGGAAAAGGGTATACACGGAATTTCATCGTCGGCGGTTCCAGTCCGACCGCGCAAAAGGATTCGGTCGGACCGCGCATCGCGATCTATCTTGATAATGAGCAATTCAGACCTGGGGATGTGGTGAGTGAACATCCGACACTGATCGTTTCCTTGGTCGATTCGAGCGGCATCAATTCCTCCACCAACAGTATCGGCCACCGTCTTGAGGCGTGGATCGACGGCAGTGCGAAAAGTGTCGATCTGACGGAATATTACAAAGGCGTGACCGACAGTTATCAAGCCGGAACGGCGGAATTCGCAATGTCCAATCTTACGGATGGAAATCATACACTGAAAGTGCGTGCGTGGGATGTTCATAATAATTCCACGACAGAAGAATCCTATTTCACCGTGGCGTCGTCCGGTGCGCTCTCCATCCAGCAGCTCTTTAATTTCCCGAATCCTGTCACGACCAGGACGGCGTTCACGTTCCAGCACAATCAGCTGACGCCGATCGATGTGAAAATATCCATTTATACCGTTGCCGGCAGACTCATCCATACAATAGAGCGGTTTGCGGTGCAGGAACGGTTCGTGAAGATCGATTGGGACAGACGTGATTCCGACGGCGATGAAGTCGGAAACGGACTGTATCTCTATAAAGTAACAGCGAAGACCATCGACGGCAAATACTCAAGCGAAGCGTTGGGAAAATTGGCGGTCATTCGTTGACACAGTTCACAGTGATGTAAAGGAACTGTGGTTTTCAAGGCGTTTATTACCTATATTTTAAAAATAGCATCAATCACTCAGGAGATATACATGAAAAAGGTGTTCAGTGCAGTTGGGATAGTACTGTTCTTGTTGAATGTCAGTCAGACTGCATTCGGTCAGGCAGGGTCCACCGCCGTTCCGTTCTTAATGATCTCGCCGAACTCCCGCGCCAGCGGAATGGGTGAGACCGGGACCGGGATCGCCGATGACGCAGCATCCATCCATTGGAATCCGGCAGGACTCGCGTTCCAAAAAGGGGGAGAGGTCAGTATCACACACTCAAACTGGCTGCCGCAATTCAATCTTTCGGACCTGTTCTACGACTACTTCAACATCAAACAGGAAATGCCGGAATACGGCGGAACATTCGGAGCGAGCATCACCTATCTGAACCTGGGAGAGTTCATTGTCACCACGGAAAAAGGTCCGGATGCTGTGGATAAATTCAAAGGATTCGAATTTGCCGTCACGGCCGGTTACGGCGCTCAGGTGACGGAGAATCTTGGTTTGGGACTGAACCTCCGCTATATCAATTCAAGTCTTTCTCCGATCGGAACGGCGAACGAAAAAGGATCCGGTATTGCGAACGACTTCAGCTTTGATATCGGCTTCCTCTACAAACCGAAATCGCTGATGATCCCGTTCACGGACGAGGATATTGGAAATCTGTTCAGCATGGGCGTGAATGTCTCGAACCTCGGTCCGAAAGTGACCTATATCGACGCAGCGCAGGCCGATCCGCTGCCGACACAATTGCGCGTCGGATTCGGGATCATCCCCATGAAGGATGAATTCAACAGTCTTACCATTGCGATCGACTTCGCGAAACTGCTCGTCTATCGTGAGCCGAACGGTGCATCGCATGAACTGCCGAAATCGATCATCACTTCGTTCACAAAGAACTCCCTCAACAAGAATATCAAATTCATTACAACCTCGGTCGGACTCGAATATTGGTATGATAAGAAAGTCGCACTGCGCATGGGATATTTCCTTGAGGATCCCGCCAACGGAAATCGTAATTTCATGACATTCGGCGCCGGTCTTCGGTATGATATCTACGGATTCGATTTCAGCTA
>CALROS020000338.1:0-3276 GCA_943369855.1 Chitinophaga pinensis
GGAACCGCTGAGGTTGAATTTCGGGATGGTGAGTTCGCGGGATTTGAGCACAAAATTCACCGCAACGTCCGTCGATTCGGCAACAACGATCTTGTCTGCCAGATCAGCCGTGCGGGCATTCGGATACCAAACGGGAATGAAATTCCCGACAGCCGGTGATGCGAATGCTTTGTAGTCACCCACTGCAACGGATGCGAAAGAGAATTTTCCGAGCGAATCAGAGACTGCGGAATATTCCATCGGTGTGTTGGAACGCTGGAACAACCGAACGACCACGCGCGAAATGGCATTGCCGAGCGAATCCGTAACGGTGCCGTGGATGGAGCCCTTTGCGACCTTCGCCGCACTGACACGGATCTCGAGCGCCTGCGATGCGAATCCGCCTTTGCTGGATTTCACGCCGATGTATGTCTTGAACCATCCGGTAACGCTCGGGGTCCATTTCACTGTTCCGTTGCTGTCCAGTGTCAATCCGGGAATGACCGGTGAACCGCGCAGCCAAGTGAACTTCGCCGTTGAATCACTGGATACTGCGACTGCATTATACAGATACTGTTGTCCGACCACTGCTTCGTCGCCCGGTTTTGAAACGATCTTCACTTCGTCGATCTGCAGGTCTTTGTTCACCACCAGAAGAACGCCGTTCGTGCGGGCTTTGTTCGCGCCGCCGCGTGCTTCAACATAGAATGCAAAGTACCGGTCCAAACCGTTCGCCGCTACGGTCTTTTCCCATTTCAATTCCTTGGTGGAATCGAGCAATGTGTAGACGAGCGTGGAATCGATCTTCAGCGCAGCCGGCTTTGCCTGATAGATAAAATATCCGTCGGTCAGGGGGAGCGGTGAAGGATTCCATTGGAGCTTCATTGTGTTCTTGTCCGCTTGTCCTTTCAGTGTGAACGGCTCGGGAGTGGCGGGACGAAGCGGCAGCAGTACGCCGTTGCTCGGCAGAGTTCCGCCGGAAGCGAGTTTTACGGAAACACGGTATCCCACCAATGTGGCATTGCCGAGATTCTTCGTGTAATCCTTCCATTCAAAATTCTTCGATGTATCCACTAATACCCAGCCGGTGCTGTCCAATACGCCCGGACTCTTCTGAAGGATATTGCGGTAGACCAATGAATAGAGTGAAGCGGAACTGATCGGTTTCGTCCAGCTCAGTTTCAGCGAGCCGTCGAAATCGGGCAGAAGCGACAGGACGATATTCTCCACGATCACGACATTTGCTATGTATGATTGAACCGTACGTCCGTCGTTCGTGAGACCTTCAATAAAATAGGAGTAGACGGGGGACGTGCTCTTCTTCAGACTATCGACGTACGCTGTCGTGGAACCACCCAGAGAGTCGATCACGACAAAGTTCTTTCTGTCTGTCGATTCTTCCGGTTTGCTCTTACCGAGTCTCTTCACATAGAATTTTGTGAAGGTGAATCCGGCAGGAACGATCCATTGCAGTTTAACACCTGCAGGGGAGAGAGCCGCATACAGTAGAAAATTATCCAGACGGAGCGATTGTTCATTCTTTAATAGAACGACATTGCTCACTGCCGGGACATTTCCGGAACTCTTTGCTTTGATGGTATATGCGTACCATCCGAAATTCAGTTTCACACTCGCATCATCATAGTTCGGATTCGTTGTTGAATCGAACAGCACGAACGAAGAATTATCAACGGTCGGTGTCGCTGCTGCGGTGAAATACCGGTAGACGAAATATTTTCCCGATACGCCGCCCGTAGGAGCGTTCCATTTCAAATGGGCGACCTTGGCGGAGTCGATGATGCCGGAGAGATACAGATTCTCGGTCTTCACTTCGAGCTTCACGTAGGCAAGATTGCTGTTGAGTCCGCCGCTCTGATTCTGTGCACGGACGAAATACACATATGATGCAGGTGCAGGATTGTCCGTGAATTTCTGCTGCGGTGCAGGCACGGAGTCGATCGCTTTTGCATCGGCAAGATTGAACGGAACATCTTTCACATACACACCGCGGAAGAGAACATATTTCACGGGAGTGAAATTGATCGGAGCCGTCCACGACAGATTCACTTTCCCGGAATCATTTACGGACGCCGAAAGGACCGGCGGCGTGATGACGATATTCGGGAACGCGATGGTGACCGCATTGCTGATCGGCAGCGGCTGGATCCCGGTCCGCGCCTTCACCTGATACACATACGTGTAGCCGGCGACCTTATCGATCTTATCGGTGAAGACGGAATCCTTCACCACATCGACATATTTCGGCGGGATGCCGCTCGGCAGAACACCGGGCGCAAAGACCGAACGATGGATGGAGAACGTATCAGCTTTTCCGGCAGCGATATTCTGCCAGTTCAGTTTGATCGACACTGTCCCTCCGGATGAATCCGGTTTACCGAACAGTTTGATCGGCGCATCCTGTGAATGCACGGACTGCATTCCCAGCAGGAACATCAGGACCGCCAGCGCTTGGATCCGCAGTAGAGAACGAGATACCATAACCCCTCTTTGAATTAGTGAAAGAAATTTCTTCTGTTGTCAGAAGTTGGTACATGTTTGGCAAACTGAATGCCAAGAATCGGCGAGTTGGTATCGGCGAAGGAGGAATTCTATGAAAGCATGTTTTTCTGTGAGCGATGTCATACGCGTGATCCGGTGAGATGACATATCGCACAATAATTGACCGATCAGCGGATCGGTGGGCGGAGCGAGAGCAAAAAATAATCCTCGAAGTATGCAAATTCTGCATCCGGCGGTGCACACTCTGCACCGTCGTAAAGAATCTCACCTAAATCTCATGAGGAGGTAGTTTGTAGATATTACAATATATTCTTTGAAAAATAGCCTCAATTTTGCTAAACACGACAGTTTCGGCATGGCACTTTCGTTGTAACTCTCTTAACCAAGCGAGAAACATCACATGTATAACGGGGGTTATATGAACGATTCATCAGTATCCGGTAAGATCCATTCCATCCTTCAAAACGAACCGCAGACAGGCGCAGCGGAATCCATCCACAATTATCTCCACTATCGTTCCGAGAAGATCTCCTATGATCTGCTCGAAATGGTATGGGACCGTACCAGTGATGGTATGCTGCTGACGGACAGTGACGGAATGATCGTTGCCGTGAACCATGCATTCTGTGCCATGGTGAACATGCGCGAATCGGAACTGCTGAAGCTTCCGTTCACGGTGATGTACGACAGGAACATGGACCGTCGTCAGATCTTCGACGAATATAAGGTCAACGTAACGAACAACAGTTTTGTCAAAAAATATGAGAAGCGCATCGC
>CALROS020000339.1:0-3264 GCA_943369855.1 Chitinophaga pinensis
CAGTCCCTGATGGAAGATGATGTCGAAGGAGCCGTCCTTGAACGGAAGCATGAACGTATCGCCTCCGATGATCCGCACATCCATCTTCTCGTCATCCGCGATCTTCTTCATGATCTTCAGCGAGTTCATGGAATAATCGAGCTGATACACGATCGCTCCGCGTTCAACGAGCGGAAAGCTGTCGCGTCCTGTACCCGCCCCGATCTCGAGAATGCGCTTCCCTTTCACGTCGGTCACTTTCACAAGATTGCGCACGACGCGGTCAGTGTTGGAATAGACCTCCTTCACTTCCTGTTTCTTTTCCCAAAAATTATCCCAGTGTTCTAAGCGAGCTTCTTTCATAATCATCAACCTGCCTAAAGTAAAAAAGGATGAAGGAGACCCTTCATCCTTTTTTTATTGTTCATGTTCGTTTCACCGTCACGACCGCTATTTCTTCGCGAGTGTGTCCTTTTGCGGGATCCTTTTCGCCGCTTTTTGCAGCTGCACCTGTGCCCGCTGTGCTTTCACCCAGTCCGGCAGACCGGCAACATTGCCGTACGCCGTGCTGATGCGGTCGAGGATATCGAGTGCTTTATCATAATCACCGCGCGACTGGTAGAGCGAGAAGAGCATATAGTACGGATGGTACTGATTGGTGAACGGCTCCAATACCGGTTTCGCAACGATTGTCAGCAGCTGTTTCTCGAGATTCGTTGTCAATTCCTTATACCGGTCCTTCGCACCGGCAAACTGGTAGAAGTTCGCCACATCGTATTCCACGCGGTAATCCATCGGCAGCACCGTGGAAGGCAGCTTTGAGCGCATGGAATCGAGTGCTTCCACCGCTTTGGCATTGTCATGCGCCGTATTCATGTAGTATAATGCAAGACGCATGAATGCATTCCGGTAGTTCATTGCAAGACGGACCACGTTCTCGTCGTAATGAACCGTTGTATCCTGAAGTCCGCGGAAACGGTATCCCCGCTGGAAGTTCAGATTCGGTTCTTTCGGTTCGTACATCAGATTCGCCGAAAGGATCTTCGGATCCATCACACCGTCGTCACTCGGAGCCGCGTACGGGATGAGTTTCATCGCCAAACCGTCCATACGGAAATACCGGTCAAGACCGATCTTCGAATCCGGCGTGGAGGTGACCGCCATGTAGATCGGACGGACCCAGTTGTTCGTGCGGATGATATCATACGCCATAATGTCCTGCGCGCGGATCGCTTTGATCACCTGTCCGCCCGCCTGCGGGAACGAGATCGTGTTCGGAAGAATGAAACGGATCTCTCCATCCTTCGATGTATCGTTCTTTACCTGCGGCTGTGCCGGACGATCGGAGAATTGTGCATATTCCTGCATGATCTTCGCGGGAACGGGGATCGTCATCTCCCTCGGCTCCCACTGCATCGGTCCGATCTGCTCGATCTCGGCATCGCTCAGACTGATCGGCACCTTCTTTGCGCCGTGCGGTTCCTGATTCTTCAGCTGACTGATGTACCAGGAAGTGTTGACCAGACTCAGATTGACGATACGGATATCGCGCCGCACGCCTTCCACATCCTGCAGATACCAGAGCGGGAATGTGTCGTTGTCGCCGTTCGTGAAGAGGATCGCATCGGGTTCGCAGGACTGCAGCAGGTTGTAGGAATAGTCCCACGCCACATAGTCGCCGGAACGGTCAGCGCTCTTATAGTTCGTCTTCAGCATGTTCAGCGGGACGAACAGCATGATGAGCACCAGCGCACCATAGGTCGCATATTTTTGATACTGGATATTCTTGACAGCTTCTTTAATGGAGTCGATGATTCCGATCGTTCCGATTCCGATCCACAGTGAGAAGACAAAGAACGCCCCAACAAAGAAATAATCACGTTCGCGCGGCTGCGGATTCTGCATATTGAAATAGAGCGCCATGATGAGGCCCATCAAAATGAAGAAGTTGAAGAAGACCCACCACATCACCTTATCCTTCTTGTAATGATAATACATCCCAAACAGACCGATGATAAGAGGAATTCCCCACAGCTGATTCCATTTCACGCCGGCTCCCTGAAAGTCCCCTTCGCTTCCGACATACTGCCAGAGAAAATACCGGAGGAACATCTCATCCAGCTGATACCGCATGAGGTAATCCCAATCACTCGTATAGTTCGTGTAGATGCCCTGATGCTGCGGTTCCTGGCTCCACCGGCGCTTCATGAACGGTGCGTCGCCGTATTGTTCACGATTGAGGTACGACACAAGTTTCTTCAGCGTACTCGGGTTGTTCTCGTTCATCGGCGTATTGGCATTCGCACGAATGATCACTTCGGTATAGGTGGAATAGCCGAGAATGATCAGCAGGAATGACATCGATGCAAGATGCAGCATCTCCTTTTTGTACTGGATAGAATACCAGACACCATAGATGGCCGCAATGATTGCAGCGATCGGGATGAGCGTCCATATGACGCTCTTCGATTCCGGTCCGCCGCCTAAAGTATATTCGCCGTCAAGCATGTTCGGGAGGATCTTCACGATTCCAGGATACACAACAGCGAAGATCCCGATCGCGATAATGCCGAAAATAATATAATTCTTTACGGAGAATTCATACCGGCGGAAGAAGACAATGATGAGGAACGGGAAGATCACCATCAGCGCCAGCAGATGCACGCCGAGCGAGAGTCCGATGGCATACGCGATAAGGAAGACATATTTTTGATGGGAGGGCGTATCCGCACGCTCATTCCAGCGAAGCGCCAGCCAGATAAGCATGCCGATGAAGAGCATCGCCGCTCCGTACACTTCCGCTTCCACCGCGTTGAACCAAAATGTTGGGCTGAATGTAAGGGAGAACGCTCCGACAGCAGAAGCACCGTACAGCGTGATCTTATTCCACCAATCCTCCGTGCGCGGACGCCACATCGCGATCAGTTTAACGATGGAGAGATATAAGAACATTGCCGTAAATGCGCTGCAGATGGCCGAGACGATATGAACTCGAACAGCCGGATCCTTATAGATCGGGACCATTGTGAAGATCTTTCCCACCAGCAGGAACAGAGGTGATCCCGGAGGATGCGGAACCTGCAGCAGGTATGTTGAGGCGATGAATTCACCTACGTCCCAAAAGACGACTGTATCGGACAGGGTCAACACATAGGTCAATAACGACCCAATGAATACGAATCCTGCTACATATTTATTCAGTTTTGTATGTTCCATTGCTACCTCGTAAGTGGGAAAACTAACACCAATAGTGGATAAATATACCTTGAAAGTGCCGATTTTCAA
>CALROS020000340.1:0-3259 GCA_943369855.1 Chitinophaga pinensis
AGGACACAGCGCGCTGCGTATCCAGCCAACATCATCTGCTACCGGAGAAGCATGCGGAGCATTGGCAGCGCTGGCTGCTTCATCAAATCGGGAATTACGTGCAGTCGGATATTCCGAAGTGCAGGAACGTATTTTGTATAACATTACACAGAAGTAACAATTCACCAATGGATATTATTTTTGGGACAGACGGCTGGCGGGGATTACTCGATCGAGAAATGGATCATGACAGTGTCTCTCTTGTGGCGCAGGCATTCGCACAATATGCTCTCGAACGTTCTTCCTCCCCGTCGGTCGTGATCGGGTATGACGGACGGAGGAATTCGAAAATATTCGCCGAGTTGTTCGCTTCGATCCTCGCCGGAAATTCGATCCGTTACTGTTTATCAAAATCAGTGGTACCGACCCCTGTCGTCTCTTACACTGTGAAAGCACGCTCCATGGATCTCGGTGTGATGATCACCGCATCGCATAATCCGCCGGAATATAACGGCATCAAATTCAAAGCATCTTACGGCGGACCATTCTCCACCGAAGAGACGCACATCGTTGAAACGCTTATCGGCAGATCCCGCATACGGCGGTCCATGGAACCGATCCGCACTGAAGATCTGCTGATGCCGTACCGTAAACATCTTGAGACCATCGTCGATTTCTCCGCCATTGCAAAGAGTTCCATTGTTCCGCTGATCGATTCCATGAGCGGCGCCGGTGGAACGATCCTGCAGGATATGCTGGCGGAACATTCGGTGAAATCAAACACAATATTCGGAATTCCCGATGAATCGTTCTCAGGAAGGTTCGCGGAACCGATCGAAAAGAATCTGAGGCCGCTCTCCGATGGACTGCGATACGGGAAATTCTCTCTCGGAGTCGCTACGGACGGCGATGCGGACCGGCTCGGTGTATTGCTGGAGAATGGTGAATGGCTGAGCAGTCAGGAGACGATCCTGCTTCTTACCGATTATATCAAAAGGACGAAGAAGGTCGCCGGCGATGTCATTAAAACATCATCCGTAACGAATCTTTTGAAAAAGAATTTTGAATCGGCTGATTGCATCGTCCACGACGTGCAGGTCGGTTTCAAATATATCAGTGAAACAATGATCGCGACGGACGCCGCATTCGGCGCGGAAGAGAGCGGCGGTTACGGATTCAAAGGCCATATTCCCGAACGGGACGGAATCCTCTCCGCCCTTTTGTTCATTGAAATGCTTGCGTATTCTCCGTTCAACAAACTGAGCGAATATGTTGCCGACAAGCGGAAAGAGTTTGGGGAAATATTCTACGACAGGATCGATCATCCGTATCATAAAGAGGACCGGATCGACAAATTGCCGATGCTTGTCAAAAAGATGCCGAAGATGATCGCTTCATTCCTTGTGGCAAATTCCGCACAGTTCTACAGCAGCCGAGGTATCGTGAACGGATTGAAATTCTCACTCGAAGGGAGTGCACGCTGGCTTCTTCTCCGTTCATCGGAGACCGAACCGCTCATCCGCATCTACGCTGAAGGAGAATCGATTGAAGAAGTGAAGGTTATTCTCAACGCGGGAATGGAACTGGTTGAACAACATTGAATGTGGGAATTACTCCCTGATAATGAAAAAATGATTATGAAAAAGATCACCGATTATAATAACGCAGCAGAACTCTTACGAACACTCTCCGGCGAATTCGCCGTCATCAAGAATCCGGAGTATATCCATCCTGCGTTCGAACTGGCGCCGCTTGCTCCGAAACTGACATCACCTCTCGAATCACTCACGGCAGCAGTGATGGATATGGACGGGACGACGACAACTACCGAAGAACTGTGCATCCATTCCCTTGAATTCATGATCCGCAAGATGAGCGGAAAGTTCACCGCCGATGAGTGGATCGGACTGGACCATACGCTCGATTATCCGAATATCATCGGGAACAGCACGACGAAACATGTGGAATATCTTATCACCAAATACCACGGACTGTTCGATCAGACAGAGATCAAACGTTCATATCTCTTTGCGGCTGTGTGGACGGTCATCGTCGGGATGGATCAAAAGCGGAAAGAAGAAGTGAGCGTTAACCTTACCAATCTCGGTCTAGCCGGATTGATGAAGTCCCCCTTTGTTGCGGAGCTCGCCGCAACACCCGCGTCAGCAAATGATCGTGAAAAAGAGATTTGTGAAACATTACTGAAGCAGTACGGCGGCGCATTCCCGGAATTGACGCGCAATGATCTTGTGAAACTCGGCATCGATATCTATTATCAGCGGTATCATGCCATTCTTCAACGCATCAAACGGGGCGAGAGCAGACAGATCTCCGCGGAGCTGTTCAACGATCCGGAAAAACGTCTCATCCAGCCGATGCCGGGGATCCTTTTCTTCCTCAGTTTGATCAAAGGTTGGCTCGGTGACGAAGCAGTAGATCTCATCCCTTCCCTGTTGAAGGATTTTGAAATGAAATCAGGAACACCGTTCACAGCTGAAAGCATCGGCACGCTTCAGGAACGGATCAGTCGGTTGAGTGAACATTTCGTAAAAAATCCTGCCAAGGTCTCCATCGTTACGTCTTCCATCTTCTACGAAGCGGATATTGTGATGGGCGAAGTGTTCAGCGTATTGTCCGCTCAATTGAGGACTCTCCCACTTTCTGATGTTAGAAAGAATGCGATCGCTCAGAAATTGGATCATTACCGGAATACCTACGATGCATTCATTACGGCAAGCGATTCCACCGAGATCCGATTGAAGCCGCACCGGGACCTGTACAGCATTGCTCTGCATCAGTTGAATGTTCCGGTGAAGGAATTCGGCAATGTGATCGGATTCGAGGATAGCGAAAGCGGCACGATCGCCATCCGTGCAGCCGGTATCGGACGATGCATCGCCGTTCCGTTCGCGCAGACCAAAGGACATAATTTTGAAGCGGCAACAATGGTCAGTTTCGGCGGTGTCCCCGAAGTTGTTCTGACACATAACGTGTTCTTTGCAAAATAATTACCATGTTCCCCCGTTGTCCCAAATTGAGTTTGATATAGCAAGGCAGTCCATTAGAACAGTCAATGTTAAAACTTAGTAAAGACCCTCGTCACAACCGTCGAGGTATTTGTCATGCCAGCGAACGCTGGCATCCAGTAGCTGGATTCCGGCTTTCGCCGGAATGACGCTAAAAACCCGCATCTGGTCGAAGACTTGAGTCTTTGAGAGAGCAATTTGCGGGCAATTATACAGATCAAGATTAAATTCCATGAATAAAAAACTCTTTCACG
>CALROS020000341.1:0-3259 GCA_943369855.1 Chitinophaga pinensis
ATCATCTTCTCATTTTCGACTCCGGCGGTGAACAGTCCGAGTCCTGTCACTCGCAGTGTGTCGGACGAAGGAGTTGTTCTGCTGTTCACCACAACGAACCGTCCGGAGAATTCTCCGGTATGATTCGGTGCGAAACGGAGCGTGAGCGCGATGGTGGAATCGGGCGCCAGCAGGAACGCCTTCGGCAGCGGCGAAAAGATGCTGTCCGCCGATGTGACGGTCACATCAGCCGTATCGTTGCCGATATTTTTCACGCTGATGACGGAATCTTTGTGCGCATTGGTGTGCACACCGCCGAAGAAGATCAGGTCCTTCGCAAAGACGAGCTGAACGAATTTCTTCTGGTACGCAAATCCACCCATGAACACTGTGTCGGGGGATGACGGTGCATCGCTCGTCACGAAGAGCATCGAACCGATCATTCCCGGAACAACGGGAGTGAAGCGGATAGTATCTGTCACCGTCTGATTCGGCGCAAGGGTCAGCACTGAGAGTAGTGAGGCGAAGACGGAATCTTTGGTGACCACGGACTTGATATGCAGTGTATCAGTGCCGGTATTCTGCAGCGTGATCGTCTTTTCTTTGAATGTTCCGATCTGCACCTCGCCGAAGTTCAGCGGATTCGGATCGATCATCAGAATCGGTTTTCCCGGAGGATGAATGGACGTATCGCCGTAGCCCGAAAAATTATATTGCGGCCAGTTGGATGTCGTGACGAAAGAACCTCCGACGAGCACCGTCTGCGAGTACGGCAGCGGGACGATGGACGCCACTTCACTCGCCACCATTCCCGAGCGCCATGATGAGACCGCGCCGGTGAGCGGATCGAGCGTTGCGAGATAATCCGTCCCTTTGATCGAACCGATGGGATTGAATTGTCCGCCGACATACAGCTGTTTTCCTGCAAGCGCTACCGTAGAGACTTTGAATCCAATAGGAGAGAAACTTGACGTGAACCCGCCGACAAGGCTCCCGGTGAATGCATCGACCAATGCTACGCTCGGCATCGAAATTCCGCCGACCGTGGAGAATGAACCGCCGAGATATACGTTAGAGCCGTTCACAACAATGGAATAACATGTGGAACTGAGTGACGGATTCCACGGCGTCGGCTGATCGTTCGTCGTATCGAATGCTACGGCATACGGACGGGCAAGTCCGTTCACAGTGGAGAAGGTTCCTCCCGCATAGAGAATGGAACCGGATGCACATAAGGACTGCACGACGGTATAATCAAAAGTCGGTTTGAAACTCAACAGTTTTCCCGACGGCATATTATATACGATGAGTCCATAATTTCCGGCGGCATACAGTCGATTCCCGAGCGCTGTCAATGCAAGAACGGTTCCGCCGGGTGACGATGCGATGGAACCGGCGACATACGCACCGTTCAGTGTATCGAGGGCGGTCAGTCCGGGTCGAGTACCGTTCGCAATATTCGTGAAGCTTCCGCCGGCATAGATCCTTCCCTTCGCATACGTAAGAGCGAACACCGCACCGTCCGCATTCGGATTCCACGGTTTGATCCTGCCGGTGATCAGGTCCACCGCCGCCAGTTTGTTCCGCGTGATCAGTCCAGATGCGGTCAGATAACCGCCGGCATAGACCGTTGATCCCCATGCAGCGAGATTGAACACGACATTGTTCAAAGCCGGATTCCAGTTCAGCGCCGCGCCCGTTGCAAGATCGAGCGCACCGAGATAGGAAATGGATTTTACACCGATCGATGTGAAATTCCCGCCGATGAATAATTTAGAACCGTTCGCAACGATAGCGCGTACCGCACCATTGGTGGATGCAGGGGTCCAGGCGGAGGCGAGTCCCGTCGCCGTATCGAGAGCGACAATATTCTTCCGAGTTTGTCCGCCGAGTGATGTGAAGTCACCGCAGACGAACAGTTTATCACCGACGAGAGCGATATTGCTGACATAATTCCCGACAATGGTCGCGCCCGGATTCCATTGCGCATTGATGTTCCCGTTCTCATCCATCTTTGCCAGCACGATGCGGTTCACACCGTTCAGCACCGAGAATGATCCGCACATGTAGATCTGATGATTCGCGTAGATGAATTTATAGATACCGAAGGAACCGCTCGGTCCCCCGTTCGACGGATTCCAGCTTGTGGCATTGCCGAGAGATGAATCCACGGAACCGAGCAAAAAATGGAATGATTGACCGCCGAGCGAATAGAATCCCCCGCCGACGTACACTTTGCCGAGCACCGGCTGAATGGCGCTGATCTCATTGTCCGCTTTCGGATTCCACGGCTGAAGATTTCCCAGCGTATCGAACGCAGCGCCGTGACCTCTCGGCTGTCCGGCGATCGTATCGAACAGTCCGCCGACATACAGTTTGTTCCCCGAATAATAGATCGATCTCACCCACATATTCGGGGCAGGATTCCATGGATCGACCGACTTGTCCGCCCGCACGTGCGCAAGATGCTTACGCGGCTGACCATTCACCGTAGTGAATGATCCCCCGATGTACCATCCACCTTGACTGTCCGGCACCGCTGTCATCACCTGACCGCCGGGCACATTGAAGAATTTCGGGAAGTAATGGTCCGCATCCGCTGTGGCGGTGTCGACTGCAACTCCGTATCCTGTAGAAAATCCGCACTGCGTGAATGTTCCGCCGAGGTATGCAGTGTTGCCGGCAACAGTGATGCTGTTCACCTGTCCGTCAACAGGACTTTCATACCACTGTTTGAATGTTTGATTCTGCGCATAAGCAACAGTCAGGATGCAGGATATTGTCCAAACAACAGAACGGCATAAAGAATATTTCATAGTTTCCTTTTGAGATTACGTGTGTATCATTTAAGAAGGATCATTGATTTTGTGAGATTCACCGATCCGGAAGAGAGACGATAAAAATATATGCCGCCGGCGAGCGATGATGCGTTGAACTGAACTGTATGCATTCCCGCATCCGTCATTCCGTCCATCAGTGTTGCCGCTTCACGTCCCATCACATCGTACACTTTCAACGTTGTGCGCCCCTGCTCCGGAAGATTGAATGCAATGGAGGTCGAAGGATTGAATGGGTTGGGATAATTCTGCCGCAGGTCGAATGCGTGCGGAGCCGGCGCGACAGCAACTTCAACTTCCTTTGAATAGGAGATTGCACCGTCCCGGTCGATCTGTTTCAGTCGGAAAGCATACGTGCCCGAAGAGATGGAACCATCAGAACACGAATACTCATGCTCTTCGTTGGAAGTACCATTCCCTTCAACAAAAGCGATCTTTGTCCA
>CALROS020000342.1:0-3254 GCA_943369855.1 Chitinophaga pinensis
ATGTGTTCTCCTAGTTCAAGAATTCAGGGGTGATGTCTTTGTCCTGCTTCACGGAAACGAACCGGAAGTCGTCGATCTGCAGTGTCTTGTCCTCTTCAACGGTGATCCATTTCAGTGAGTTGAGACGCATCTGCCAGAGTCGGCTGAAGAATCCGTTGGTGATATACTCCGCCATTCCCGGATTCACGCGAAGATGCAGTCGCAGTTCTTTTCCTTCCGCACGGTACCGGCGCAGCCAGCGTTCTATGTGGCTCAGGATGGTCGTTTTGGACTGGATCATACCAGTTCCGCCGCAGACCGGGCAAGGTTCGGTGAAGCTGTGGATGATGCTCTGACGCTGGCGCTGACGGGTGATCTGCATAAGACAGAAGTCGGTCAACGGAAGGATCGTATGTTTCGACCGGTCGCGTTTGAACTCCTTCTTCATCTCATCGTAGACCTTCTTCTTGTTCCGGTCATCCAGCATGTCGATGAAGTCGATCACGATAATGCCGCCCAGATCGCGCAGACGGATCTGACGGGATACTTCGCGGGCTGCTTCAAGATTGGTCTTTAGCGAGTTCTCTTCCTGTTCCTTGCTTGCTGCATAGCGGCCGCTGTTCACGTCCACCACCGTCATCGCTTCGGTCTGCTCGATAATGACATATCCGCCGTGTTTCAGCCACACTTTACGGACCAGCAGTGTCTGGATCTCTTTTTCGATACCGAATGTATCGAAGATCGGTTCGCGTTTGCCGTAATACTCAACACGGTCCGCCATCTCCGGAGAGAAGACCTTTACATACGATTTGATCTCTTTGAAGAGTTTCTTGTCATCCGTTACAACCCGCTCAACTTGTTCGCTGAACAAGTCGCGGATAACGCTGGAGGTGGTCGCCATATCTTTGTAGATCAATGACGGCGGCTGTTCCTCTTTGGCGCTCTTTTCGATCTCGCGCCACGATGCAAGCAGTGACTCAAGGTCATTCAGGAACAGTTTTTCATCCTGGTTCTCCGCATTGGTACGGACGATCACGCCGAATCCTGCAGGAAGAATACTGCGGACCAATCGGCGGAGCCGTCGGCGTTCACGGAAACTGCTGATCTTTTTGGAGATACCCACTTTGCCGTCGAACGGCAGAAGGACGAGGAACCGTCCAGGCAGTGAGACCTGAGATGTGACTCTAACTCCTTTTTTTGCAACGGGTTCCTTCGTGATCTGGACGATGATCTCTTGTCCTTTTTGAAGGGTTACCGGTTTGCGGCGCTGTTCTTCGCGGGGTTTCTTTTCCGGACGGGGTTTCTTGGGGGCAGGTGCTCCGCCGTTCTCAAGACGTTCCTCCTCCTCATCTTCATCCTCCTCGTCATCCAGCATCGCATTATATTCATCCTGCACATCGCTGATATCAGAGAAGTGAAGGAACGCATCCTGCGGCAGTCCGATGTCGATAAAGGCCGCCTGAATACCGGGCATTACTTTGGCTACTTTACCAAAATAAATATCCCCCACCATGCGTTCTTTTTCAGGTGTTTCAACGAACAATTCCGCTAAACGTGACTCTTCGGTGATCGCAATCCGTATTTCATTTCCTACGGAATTGATCAAAATTTCCTTTTTCATTTACAACGTTAACCTTTCACAACACAAACAAGCTCTTTCACTTGTAGGGTCTTTATATGTTGAGACTTCTGAAAAATCCCGAATCCATATCATTCCGCAACGGCTCATTGAGTGGAGCAACGAGTCCCGAAGGTCCGAAGGACTCTTCGGGGATTCCCGCGGGTGAGATTCGATTTTTTTCTGATCTATATGTCTGAGATCTATCGCATACCTTGTTGGGGCTTCCGCTCGTCATTCCACAACGATCAGGCTTTACTAAAGTGATCTTTTGGTGGAAATGACTTTCCGGCGATATTATCCCAGATGTCTCTTGTTAATACTGATCCCATTATTGGGATTCACACTTGTTTTCCTTCTGCACTGCAGCACGTAATAGTCTTATAATTATATAACTATTACTGTCTTTTCTTCACAAATTACTTGAAATTTACTAAAATATTGACTGGCTTGCAAGATGAGTTTACGGTGGGGAGGATTATTCAAAAAGCAGACTATACTGTGGTTTTTAGCAATTCTGCCAGCTGAAAGGCAATATTCTCTCTGCTGTATAGCTTCGCGGAAGCCGGATCCGGTGCAATATTCTGCAACCGTTGAAAAATATCCGTTCCTTCATAATTATATGGCAGCAATATTCCTGCGTCGGACGAGGAAAGGATATCGCTTATCTCCTTATTATCATCGCCATATGCTATGATCGTATTTCCGGTCCTCAGATATTCGAATAATTTTCCGGGAACATGTCGCCGCTCAGTTGCACATACCAGCAAGTACGTGGCATTCATCATTTCCTGAACGACCTGCTGATACGAAAGAAATCCAAGATAATCCGTCTGCCCGTCCAATCCTGCCAGCGAAATTGCATTTTTTATCTCAGGACTGACTGTCCCGACAAACCGGACCCTCAGTTTCCTCCCCCGATCGATCTCTGCTTTAATATTTTTCCAAAGTCCCGCAGGATTTTGATAATCAAAGATATTCCCCGCGTGGAGTAACGTTTCAGTATCCGTATGCTGTTTTGGAACAGTGAAATTCTCTTCATTATATCCCCAATAAAGCACATTCGATTTTTGGGCTATCCAGGGATATTTTTTTTGATAATCTTCCTGCGAACTCTTTGTCACAAAGACGATCCGCGCTGCATTCCGGAACGTTGATCGTTCAAAATAATTATCGAGCGCCAGGGTCATCGGACTTCGTCGGAATCCTTTGTAATACACGATGTCCACCCACGGATCGATCAGCACCGGTATATGCGGAATGCCGAATTCTTTGCTCAGTCGCTTACCGATCAAATGGGAACTGTGCGGCGGACCGATGGAAATGATCGCTTTCGGTCTCTCCTTCTCGATGATGCTTCTCCCGCCGTTCAATGCGGAAAAATACCAGCCGATCCTTGCATCGGGAACGAAGAGATTCATCCTGATCCAGATGGAGAGTTTATGTTTCCAGTCCCTATTTGCCGTGGAAATGGTCTCGGAAGCAACGAGCGGTGAACCCGATTTCTTCCCGAGGAATCTGCGGTAGAGATTGAACGGTTCATTGGCGGCAGTCTTCACGACCGTCATATCCGGATCGATGAATTTCAGCAGACTGTCGTCAACATGCGAGAATGAATCGCCGTCCACCGTCAGCACACTGGCGTGCCAGCCGAACT
>CALROS020000343.1:0-3252 GCA_943369855.1 Chitinophaga pinensis
TGTTGAATACCGTCTCCGCCGGAAGGACGGCACCTTCACTCATATCTTGGACCGCGGCGCATTCCTCTACCGACGCAGCAATGATGAGATGGCCTATCGAATGCTCGGAACGATGGCCGACGTTTCGCTTGTCCACCAGACGCTGAACAGACTCAACGAAAGCGAGGAACGGTTCCGTATCCTCATCGAAAAGAGCGCGGACGGCATCATTTTGATGGACGATCATGCGCGCATCACATTTGCCAGCGATTCAGCCACATCCATCATCGGATATTCACCCGAAGAACTGACGGCGATGAGCATCTTCGATATCCTCCATCCGTCCGAGATCAAGAGATATACATTCAGATTCGGCCGGTTGATCGTTGAAGAGGAACGGAGCGAATACCTGCTCGGCAGGTTCCGTCACAAGAACGGTGAGTGGGTCCATATCGAAGGGATGGTCACCAATCTGCTCGGCAACAGCGCTGTGCATGCCTTTGTGGCGAATTTCCGGAATGTGACGGACAGGATCAACGCCGAGGAGCGTCAGATACAGTCCCTGCAGGAGAAGGAGATCCTGCTGAAAGAAGTGCATCACCGCGTGAAGAATAACATGCAAGTGATCTCAAGTCTTCTTAATTTGCAATCATCCTCACTGAAGGATGAGCGGACACTCTCCATGTTCCGCGAGAGCCAGAACCGGGTGAAGTCGATGGCGCTGATCCATGAGATCCTCTACCGGTCCCAGGATATTGCAAGCGTGAATTTTTCCCTGTATGTGAAACAGATGACCGCGTCGCTCCAGAAATCGTTCGGAACGCGGGCGCGGGATATCTCGGTGAAGGTGAGGATACCGAACGTCGTGCTGGAGATCGATGAGGCGATCCCGTGCGGACTGATCGTGAACGAACTTGTCTCGAATTCCATCAAGTACGCGTTCCCGAAACGACGCAACGGTGAGATCACCGTAGAATTGAAAAAGAAGAAGAACAGATTTGTCCTCTCCGTACGCGATAACGGAGTAGGACTTCCGAAGAAGGCTGGGGAGTCTCAGTCCTTAGGACTCACACTCGTCCGCGCACTGTCGGAGCAGTTAAAAGGCGAACTCACCATAACGGTCGATCGGGGGACGACATTTTCCGTTGAGTTCCCGAACCATCAATCCATGACCCCTGCGGTATGAAGAAGAAAAAAGTCCTCATCGTCGAAGATGAAAAGATCGTTGCCCTCGATCTTCGAACGATCCTGCGCAACGCCGGATATACCGTTGCGGCGGAGGTCTCCACCGGAAAACTGGCCGTTGCCGCAGCACAGCAGAATTCCCCCGATATCATCCTGATGGACATCTCCCTGAAAGGGACGATGTCCGGTATCGAAGCGGCAAAGATCATCATCGACCGGTTCGACATTCCTGTGATCTTCCTTACCGCAAACTCCGATTCCAACACGCTCGAACAGGCGAAACATGTCAGCGCCTACGGCTACATCCTGAAGCCGTTCGATGAGCGGGATATCCGCACGACCGTGGAACTGGTGCTCTACAAACATCTCGCGGAAGTACAGGTGAAACAGCAGCGCCGATGGCTCGAGACCACGCTCCGCAGTATCGGCGACGCGGTGATCGCAACGGATAAGCGGGGACTCGTTACCTTCATGAATCTCATCGCGGAACACCTCACCGGCTGGACGCAGGAAGAAGCGTCCGGAAAGAAACTCGGCGAAGTGTTCGTCATTGAGAATGAGGAGACCGGAAAACGTCTGCCGAATCCTGTCGCTACCGTTCTGCGCAACAGGGCGCCTCTCAGTCTTACCAATCACACCATCCTCATCGCGAAGAACGGGAAACGGACATTCATCGAGGATTCCGCCGCGCCGATCTTCGACGACGTCTCTTCCATCATCGGCGTGGTGCTGACCTTCCGCGATGTCACCGAGAAACGGAAGGCGCAGGATGAATTGAACAGGAATGAGGCCCGGTTCCGCGCGCTCATTGAGAAAAGTTCGGAAGTTGTTTCGATCATCGACATCCAGGGCACCATCACGTATACGACCGGCTCGATCACCACCATGCTGGGATATACCATGAAGGATATCATCGGGAAGAATACGTTCGACTTCCTCCATCCGGATGAGCATGCCGGGAACAGGAAATTATTCGAGGATCTGATCCGCCATCCGGGAAAGACCGTGCTCACTCACGTGCGCTTCCGTCATAAGGACCGCACGTGGAGGTGGGTGGAAGCGGTCGGGACGAATCTGCTGAACGACCCGGCGGTGAACGGACTCGTCGTGAACTTCCGCGATTTCACTTACAGGAAGGATGCGGACGAACAGCTGAATCATCTCAATCAGCGGCTCGGACTCATTGCCCGTGTCACGAATGAAGTGATCGGAGCGCTGCCGATCCAAAAACAGACCCGTGAGATGATCGAACAGGTAAAGACGGCATTCGCCGTACAGGCGGTCATCGTCCGTGTTGCCGAGGATGAGGATCTTCATCTTCTCGCGAGCATCGGCGTGGATGAACACCGTCTCTCTCGGACCATTCCGGTCGGCTTCGGCATCTCGAAACAGATCATGACCAGCCGCCGCGCATTCGCCGTGAAGGATGTCCGTGAGGATTACGCCGTGCTCTTCAAGCGCGGTCAGGCCGGACCCGACCCGAATAATTTCAATTTTGTCTCCTATGCCGGTGCGCCGCTGCTCATCGGTCACACGGTCATCGGCATTATCGGACTTTATTCGAAAGGCGTCGTGCGTGAATTCACCGCCACCGACCTTGAACATCTTCAGATCGTCGCCAATCACATCTCCGTCGCCATCGCGAATGCACGGTTGTTCAAGGAGATCCGAGAACAGAATGTGGAGATGATGAAGCACATCGAGGAGCAGTCCCGCGCAGAGAAACTGCTCCGCGACAGCGAGGAACGGTACCGCGAACTGGTGGAGCATTCACCAACCGCGATCTTCGTCCACGTGAACGGCATCATCCAGTTCGTGAACCATGCCGCCATCATCCTCTTCGGCGCTGCGGTTGCCGCTGAACTGATCGGCAGGAAAGTAGTCGACCTCATCCATCCCGAATTCCGGGAACATGCCGAAGAGAGGATGAAGAAGGTCTATTCCAATTACATGCTGCCGATGACGGAACAGAAATATCTCCGTCTGGACGGCGTGCCGATCGATGTGGAGATCTCCTCCATTCCGTTCACCTTCGAAGGGGAACCGGCGGCGCAGGTGATCGCACGGAACATCACTGAACGGAAACAG
>CALROS020000344.1:0-3252 GCA_943369855.1 Chitinophaga pinensis
GCCGCGAATAAGTTCGTCCATTCGCTCGGACCGCTCATCTCGCTGACCATCGCATTCTCCACATTCGCGGTGATCCCGTTCGGCGACACTTTGCCGATCGTCATCAACGGCGTCGTTCACAATTTCAAACTGCAGATCGCCGATGTTAATATCGGTGTGCTGTATGTGCTGGCACTTTCTTCATTGGCCGTTTACGGTATCACGCTCAGCGGCTGGTCCTCCAACAATAAGTATTCGCTGCTCGGCGGTATCCGTTCTTCGGCACAGATGATCAGTTATGAATTGTCCCTCGGTCTTTCCATCATCGCCATCGTCATGCTGAACAATTCGCTGAGACTTGACGAGATCGTGAAAGCGCAGAGCGGTTATTATATGTTCGGATTCCTCCCGAACTGGAACATCTTCCTGCAGCCGATCGGATTCATCACATTCTTTGTTTCGATGTTCGCCGAGACGAACCGTCTGCCGTTCGATCTTCCCGAAGCGGAACCCGAACTCGTTGCCGGATACCATACCGAATACACCGGAATGAAATTCGGTATGTTCATGCTGTCGGAATATCTTGCACTCTTTGCCGCATCGGCGATGATCACCACATTGTATCTCGGCGGTTATCAGGCTCCCTATATCGAATATCTGAATCTTTCGCCGTTCGCGGTCAGTCTTCTGCAGCTTGGTGCATTCTTCACGAAGTTCGCGATGATCGTGGTCTTCTTCATGATCGTCCGCTGGTCAATGCCGCGTTTCCGCTACGACCAGCTGATGGATCTCGGCTGGAAAGTGATGCTGCCGCTCTCTCTGTTGAACATCGCGTTGACAGGATTCTTCATTCTTAAACCCATTCACACTTGGTTCAATTGATATGTCTGACGAAAAATTTTTGCAAAAGAGTGAACTTGTCCGTGTAAAGGATCTTTCCTTCCTGCAGCGGGCCTATGTGCTGGAGATCCTGAAAGGGATGTTCGCTGCCGTGAAACAGATCTTCAAACCGAGCTTCACCATCCAGTATCCCGAAGTGAAAGTGGAACATGCCGCATCGTTCCGCGGCCGTCCGGTATTGGTGGAGGAGAATGGCACGGAGCGCTGTGTTGCATGCGGACTCTGCAGCCGTGTTTGTCCCGCCCTCGCGATCGAAGTGCAGGCCGGTTCAACTGAGCTGGCGAAGGAACGATATCCCGAGAAATTCGAGATCAACATGACCCGCTGCATCTTCTGCGGCTTCTGCGAAGAGGTCTGTCCGGAAGAGGCGATCATTATGAGCAATGAATACGAATTGGCATTCTCCAGCCAGCAGGAATCCATCTTCGGAAAAGATAAATTGCTGAAGTCTGCTGAAGTGATGAAACCGCGTCTCGATTTCCTGCGGGACCACCGGTAGAACGATTTTCGAAGTTTGTGTGTTCTTATAGCGCGATGAGTTCTCATCGCGCTTTTTTATTTTTAGAACAGCACGAACGATCCACGGATAACACGAATTATCACAAATTGAAATGTCATTCCGAGTCCCGTGCAAAATTCTTTTTATTTTATGGGCGAGGAATCTGAGAAACATTATTTTTAAAATTGTCAGATTTCTCG
Organism: Chitinophaga pinensis; assembly: GCA_943369855.1. GTDB lineage: Bacteria > Bacteroidota > Ignavibacteria > UBA10030 > UBA8401 > UBA8401. The sequence goes on from CALROS020000344.1 coordinate 1,579, forward strand.
CTCGTCCCTTTTGCCGAAGGCATCCCTTTGGCAAAGCTATCACTTTGTGACGGGAGGGGCTGAGCTCGAAATGACACGTTCGATGAAATATTTCAGAAGAGCATTACATTTTGGAGGGATACATGAAAGTAGGAATCGTCGGTTCGGGATTAGTAGGTTCAGCTGCGGGATTTGCTATGGTGCTTCGGAACTCATGCCGGGAATTGGTATTCCTTGATGCAAACCGAGCGAAGGCAGAAGCGGAAGCGAGCGACATTCAGCATGCAACGCCGGTCTCGCATCCCGTCATCGTCCGGTCGGGAGACTATGACGATCTGAAGGGAGCAAAAGTGATCGTCGTTACCGCGGGAGTGAACCAGCGTCCCGGCGAGAACAGACTCGATCTGATCGGCAGGAATATCGCTGTGTTCAACACCATTATTCCTCGCATTGTCACGGCTGAACCGGATGCGGTCATTCTTATCGCAACCAATCCTGTGGACCTGTTGACGACGGTGACTGAAAGGATCGCAAACGTCCGTCCCGGACAAGTGATGGGTTCCGGAACAACGCTCGATACTGCCCGGTTCCGCGCACTCGTTGCGGAATATGTCGGGATCGATGCACATCATGTTCATGGATATGTCGTCGGTGAACATGGGGACAGTGAGGTCGTGGCATGGAGCAGCGCAACCGTTGCCGGCATCTCCATCGGCGAGTATTGTGCTGCGATGAATATTCCGTGGACAACAGAAATTCAGAGGACGATCACAGAGAATATCCGAACAGCGGCTTACTCTATTATAAAAGGAAAAGGCGCAACATATTACGGCATCGGTGCCGTTCTGGCAAATATCACCGAACGGATCATTCGGGACCAGCGGGCGATTCTGACAGTAAGCGGGAAGAATGAACAGTATCCTGTTGCACTATCATTGCCGAGAGTGGTTGGCGGGAAAGGCATTATTGCGGAGATCAATATTTCCCTGAATGATGAGGAACGAAGAATGCTGCAGACGAGCGCGGATGTTCTAAAGAAAGCACTTTCCCATGCTCCAGGGAAAACCTCTTAAGCAAATGGAATAGTTTTGAAATCCGAAGAAGCGCTGGATATATTTCCGGCGCTTCTGCTTTTAAACGGATCATCAATTCTGAACAGGTCATTCATGCTCACTACCGTCTTTTCCGCCGCAACGTACGGCATCAACGCCTACCTCATCGAGATCGAAACGAATATCGAGAACACCGTTCCAAACTTTTTCATGGTCGGACTCCCCGACAATGCGGTGAAGGAATCCCGAGAGCGCGTTGCCACCGCCATCAAGAATTCCGCATACACCTATCCCAATAAACGCATCACCATCAATCTCGCGCCGGCGGATGTGAAGAAGGAAGGTTCTTCGTTCGATCTTCCCATAGCTATCGGAATGCTTGCATCGAGCGGGCAGGTCACAGAGGATCGGCTGAAGGATTTCATCATTCTCGGCGAATTGTCACTGGAAGGGACTCTTCGTCCCATCCACGGTTCACTTCCCATCGCAGTAGAACTGAAGAAGAAGGGAGTGAAAGGGATCATCCTTCCGGCGCAGAATGCGAACGAAGCGGGAATGGTGGAAGGGATCGATGTCTATGGAGTGGAGACGATGACCGATGCAGTGGAGATCCTCGAAGGGAAGTCACTCATTGAACCGCTCA
>CALROS020000345.1:0-3242 GCA_943369855.1 Chitinophaga pinensis
AGGAGAAGCAGACACGTGCAGCAAACGGTGCTATGGGCGGTGAGGAAAAGGACGCAATAGCAGAAGAGATCAACTCGCTGATGCAGGAGATCGGTGATATCGCCAATCAGACGAAGTTCAACGGTACGACGCTGCTTTCGGGCACATCGTATTCGAAGGCTTTCCAGGTCGGCGACAGTTCTACCGATCTATTGACGGTTTCATTCAGTCTTGTTACCGTCAGCGCAGGCGGATTACTCTCTGTTGGAGCAGGATCCGTAACTTCAGCAAACATCGGCACATTGACCGTTGATTCCGCATTGACACTGATCAATACCGAGATCGGGAAGATCGGTGCGAATGTGAACAGGCTTCAATCGAAAGAATCGAACCTGACAACGGCAATTACGAATACTGAAGCTGCAAAGAGCAGAATTTTGGATGCAGACGTTGCAAAAGAGCAGGTGATCGCTTCGAAGCTCAACATTTTGCAGCAGACATCGACCACTCAATTGGCGCAGGCTAATTCTTCGCCGCAATCGTTCTTATCGTTATTCCGATAGGACAATGAGTGACCAACAGCGGGGGATCGCCTCAGCGGCGAGGCCCCCGCTTCTTTTTCCCCGAATTTCCCCGATTTTCGACCCATGGATCTCCTCCAAGGGTTTTGTCCATTTTTTCCCTAAAGATTACTGCAGAAATGCCGATAATATCCATAGAGGTACCATACCAAACACATGAGGGCAGGGAAGCCCGATATATTAATCAACAAAATACACGGAGGTATTTATGGCATTCTCAACAGGCGGTAGAATCAATACAAACATCGGCGCCAATCAGGCGTACGGTGCTCTCAACACCATCAGCCGGGAACTCGGGGTCCACCAGCTTCGACTGGCGACCGGTAAACGGATCAACTCAGCAGCGGACGATGCATCAGGATATGTGATCTCCAAAAAGATGGATGCACGCATCCGTTCCATGAGCGCAGCACTCGACAACGTCGGCGATGCTCAGAGCGTTTTCGGAGTTGCCGAAGGTGCGTATCAGACGGTCGCAGACATCCTGACCACGATCAAAGAGAAACAGACCCGTGCATCGAACGGTGTGATGGGCAGCGATGAGAAAGATGCTATCGCATCCGAGATCAACTCTCTGCTGTCGGAAGTCGACGACATTGCAAACCAGACGAAGTTCAACGGAACAGCTCTGCTTTCCGGAACAGCATACTCCAAAGATTTTCAGGTCGGTGACGGATCGACCGATACATTGAATGTCGCATTCTCCTTGGTGAGTGCGGGCGGACTGCTCGGCGTCGCAGCCGGGTCGGTGACATCGGCGAACATCTCCACGCTGACCGTTGATGCGGGATTGACCACGGTGAATGCCGAGATCGGAAAGATCGGCGCGAACGTGAACCGGCTCCAGACGAAAGAGTCGAATCTCACAACGGCGATCACGAACACGGAAGCAGCGAAGAGCAGGATCCTGGATGCGGATGTTGCCAAGGAGCAGATCATGTCATCGAAACTCTCGATACTTCAGCAGACGTCCACGGCACAATTGGCACAGGCCAATTCTTCGCCGCAGGCGTATCTGTCGTTGTTCAGATAATTCCGATCCGCTCTCCGGTGAACGGAGGGCGGACCGCTACACTCAGTTGACGTTTACAATCACAGAAGGATGTTCATTATGTACGCAGCCAGACAACACATGACAGAGACAGACACCGCGGTCGCCGTGATGCCGCCGCCGACGCCGGGCCATACATCCGCAACGAACCGGTACCGGAAAGAGGATTCCATGAATCTTACACCGGTGCAGGTGATCGCACGCGTGTATGATGTAGCGATCCTTGCCGTGAAGAAGAATGATAAGGACCTGGCGCGAAGGGCGATCAATGAACTGATCTCCGCACTCAACTTCGATTATCAGGAAGTATCGCTCGGTCTGTTCAAATTGTATGACTATTGCAAGACATGTCTCCGCACCGGGAAGAATGACGAAGCACTGAATATCCTTCAGGAACTTCGCACCGCATGGGGAGAAGCATTTCACGTTTAAGTACGACTAAACGAAAGAGTTTATGTCATCAGTATCCGACACATCAGCAGTCGATCAGCTTGTCGCCCAGTACCGAGCGAGCAAGCGCAAACCGGCAGTGGTCCTCGAGACCAAGAAGGCCGCGCTCAACATGCGCCTTGCCGTGCTCGCTGATCTGAAGACGAAGCTCAAAACACTGAAGACGACCGCGGACGATCTGAAGAAGACCGGAACGATCTCGAAATTCAATACGTTCAGCGTTGAATCGACGGATGCGACAACGGCCACGGCCACCGCAACGACCTCTGCGCTCGTGGGAACGCATGCAGTGAAGATCTCACGCCTTGCGAAGAATGACACACTGCTGTCCGATCGGTTGACATCGACCTCCACCAGCGTTATCACTTCAGAGGGAGCAGGGACCAAATCGATCCGGTTGACGGTGAACGGGGTCGATACGGATGTGGATGTGACACTTGAGGCGGGAGATACGAACGAAACGGTGCTCGGGAAAGTGGTGAACGCGATCAATGATTCCGATGCGGAGATCACGGCATCATCCGTCGGCGATACGAAGTCAACGAACAAGCTGGTGCTCATCAGCAAGAGTTCCGGTGCATCGAATGCCATCTCGCTTTCCAATCTTTCCGGAACGCTCCTGGATAATCTCGGTTTGACCGGTTCCGTGCTTTCGGGCAGGACCGCTTCAGGCGCATCGACCGCGGGATATGCTCACACCTCAACTGCCGAACTGAATTCCGCTTTTACCGTGGACGGTATCGAGATCGAAAAGGAAGTGAATACGGTCACCGATGTGCTTAAAGGCGTGACGCTCACATTGAAAGGCGTGCAGAAAGAAACGGATGTTCCGCTGACCCTTTCCGTGAATGTGAACAAAAGCGCCATCAAAGATAAGGTGCAGAAATTCATCACGGATTATAACGCTGCATTGACCTATATCAACACGAAGACACAGTACGATTCATTGACGAACACGCGCGAGGCGCTTTCCGGTGATGCGATCTTCTCAACATTCCGGTACAATCTGCGCAGTCTTGCCGCCAGCAAGGTCAGCGGGATCAAGTCGGGCAATCCCACACTCCTCTCGGATATCGGAATTTCGGTAGGAAGGGACGGAACGCTCTCCCTGACGGGAAATGATACGTTCGACGATATGCTGAGCGGCAGCGTCGACAAAGTGGAAGGGTTGTTCAACTCGT
>CALROS020000346.1:0-3241 GCA_943369855.1 Chitinophaga pinensis
TTGAAGGCGTTCACACGGGTCGCCTTAGCTCCGGGTGAGCAGCGGACTGTTCAACTGAAACTGGATGCTACCTCATTCAAGTATTATGATGATATCAAGAATGCCTGGGTCCGTTCAACGGGTGGATATTCCATTCTTGTCGGTACATCATCGGGAGCGGTTCTGCCGGCAGTGAAAATAAAGTAAATTTCGTCCAGAGAGTCCTAAAAGCGGGTTGAATACCCGCTTTTTTTTGTTTTCCGCTTGAGAACGAGGTTCTGAACGATGATGGCCCCGGCATGTTTCTTTTTTATCTGCGGATTTGCATCAGCATTGTGTTCTCAGTATCTTTGTCCTAATTGAACTGGCGCATATTGACTCCCCTGATGAATAAAGCCTACATAGCGTTCCGCGATTTTGTCCTTCGATATCCTGCGATCCTTGCATCGTATTTCATCTACAGCTATTACTTCATTTCAACGATGGAATTCTATATCAAGTTCAAGAACCGCCATTTCGGCGCGAAGGATACATTCCAGCATTTCGATACACTGCTGTGGATGTGGGTATTGGCATATGCGATGGTGAAAGTGATCGATCTGAGGGAACGGCTTCATCTACGTGAAAAATCATTCCTGGAACAGCAACACAATATTGAACTGAAAGAGACGCAGATCCAGACGCTGCATGAAGTGATCATGACGCTGAAGCATGAGATCAACAATCCGCTTGCCATCATTCTGGGATATACGCGATTGCTGAAGAAACAGGTGACCGATCCCGACTCCGTGAAACGGATCGACGAGATCGAGAATGCATCGCAGCGCATCAATCATGCCCTGAAAGAATTCTCCGTTGCACAGGTCTATGAGGTCTCCGAATCCCCCGTCGGAAACCTGGTAGACATCCCGAAATATCCCGCCGAAAAGAAACAATGACACTGCACGAACGCTGGATGAAATACGCCCTCCGTGAAGCGGAACGCGCATTTGAACACAATGAAGTGCCTGTCGGTGCCATTGTCGTCCACAACAATACCGTCATTGCGAAAGGATACAATCAGGTCGAAATGATGCACGATCCCACCGCGCATGCGGAGATGATCGCGCTGACCGCCGCCGCGGCGCATCTAGGGAACAAATTCCTGAAGGAGTGCGTGCTGTATGTGACGATGGAGCCGTGCCCCATGTGCGCAGGTGCCATTGTGCTGTCGCGGATACCGACGATCGTCTTCGGCTGCTACGATCCGAAAATGGGGGCGAGCGGAAGTGTGATGAATGTTACGGAGAACAAGAAGCTGAACCATCAGGTGCATGTGATCGGCGGGGTGCTCGATGCAGAGTGCGGGGGATTGGTGAAGGAATTCTTCGAGAAGGTCCGCAAGAAATTGTAGAAGATCTCTCCACGAATTACACGAATGAACACAAATATTTACTCTTTGTGTCTTTGTCCGATTATGGCGGAATTTGTGTTACAATATCGCAGTGTTCCATTGAGCGAAAGTCGAACTCTCGTCCACCTTTTTTGTTAATTCTTATCCGTGTAGATCCGTCTTTTTCCGTCTGATCCGTGTTCCATTGGAACGCATCGTAGCGTTAGATGGCGATCCCGTCCTTCAGTTTTTCCGCTCTGTCCGCAAGTCTCAGCGCCTCTATCATCTCGTCGATATCACCGTCAATGAACCGGTCGAGATTGTACAGTGTCAATCCGATGCGGTGATCGGTCACGCGGTTCTGGGGAAAATTATACGTGCGGATCTTATCGCTTCTATCCCCGCTGCCGACCATGGATTTTCTTGATGCGGCCTGTTCATTCTGCTGTTCCTGCAGTTTTGCTTCATACAGTTTGGAACGGAGCATCTTCATCGCCCTCTCACGGTTCTGGAACTGTGAACGTTCCTGCTGACACGCTACTATGATGCCTGAAGGTTTATGGGTGATACGGACGGCTGTTTCGACCTTGTTCACATTCTGCCCGCCCTTACCGCCGGAACGGTAGGTATCAAGCTGAATATCGGCGGGATTGATCACAACCTCTTCCACATCATCTACCTGCGGCATGATCGCCACCGTAGCGGCGGATGTATGAACGCGTCCTTGCGCCTCAGTTTCGGGAACACGCTGCACGCGGTGGACGCCGCTCTCGAATTTCAGCACGCCGTAGACATCCTCGCCGTCGATACTCATTGTTACTTCTTTGAATCCGCCTTTGCCCGTCTCGTTCCAGTCCAGCGTATCCACGCGCCATTTTCGTCGTTCGCAGAACCGAACATACATCCGGTAGAGATCGGAGGCGAACAGTGCGGCCTCTTCGCCTCCGGTGCCGCCGCGGATCTCGACGATCACGTTGCGGTTGTCGTTCGGATCTTTCGGCACGAGCAGTGTCTTCACTTCATTCTCGATGATCTCCAGCTTCGGCTCCAGTTCGGCGATCTCCGCCAGAGCCATTTCCTTCAGCTCCGCGTCGCCGCCGATCTGAAGGACCTCCTTACTGCTCTCGATATTATTATAGACATGCAGATACCGGTCCGCCGCTTTCACGATCTCGGAGAGTTCCCGGAATTCCCGTCCCAGCTCTTTGCTCTTCTGCTGATTCGCCGCCACGTCCGGATTGGACATCTTCTCCTGCACTTCAGCAAAGCGCCGTTTAATGGACTGTAATTTTTCTACCAAATTGCTCATAAAATTATAAAAACACTTGTGGGACAATCATTCTTGATCGTCCTGTAAAAGATCAAAGTGGTTAAATAGGGATGATAGAGTTACTCGTCCACATATTTATTTTCTTGTCGCCCAATTAGAAATGTCTGATTCCCGAACATTATTATGAATTGTCACATGATAATTCGGTCATAGCAATACAAACCTAGATATTCGGATGGCTCTTCAACTAATCCTCCGTTTACAGGATTGCGAACGATGTAATCGTATTTTTGTTTAAACTCATCCCCGCCGCGAATAATATGATCGTATGATTCATGCTGCCATACCTGGCCGGAAGTCTTTCGATAAATATTTATTTTCCTTGCCGAAACTCCCTTGATTCCCCGCATGATCCGATCTAACGAATATCCTTTTTCTGGATAGATCAAGATATGCGCATGATCGGGCATAACAACAGCAGCTATAAGAGTAAAGTATTAATCATTTCCTTCAAGCAAGTGGTTCAATACTATCGTTCGTTCTTCCGGACGTAAAATGATGTTTGATCTGAACGTTACAAAATAAACAGCTCCATCGATCGTCCAGTGCGGCAAATGTCA
>CALROS020000347.1:0-3223 GCA_943369855.1 Chitinophaga pinensis
AGGACTTCAGTGCAGCGGAACGGTAACAAGTATAACACGATGGAATTTCGCGAAGTTCAAATGGTAAGATACAGAAAGTTCCGTGGAGAGGCAAAGATCGGGATGACCGATTTTTATTTCACCGGACGTAACCGGAAGGTCAGCTGAGCGAGCGGAAAGATATTCGCAAATCTGTTCTCATACAGGTCTTTGTTCCTGTTCGCGAATCGGACAAGCCATCGGTCAAAGAGATGCCGTTTCTCAAGTCCTTTGTCGAATTCAACCGATTCGAGGGTGAATTGAATGGAGGAATACTGAAAATTCCCGTGCGAGGTTCCCGAGATGAAATAGTCGAACGAATGAACTCCGAAAAAATGCTTGTGTGTCGGATCGGTATTTGCATTGCGGTGAGGATAGAACGGAACGGTGATCTCGATGACCCCGTCCGGCTTGATGATGCGGTTGAATTCGATCATCACTTTCATCACGTCATCAAGATGTTCAAGGATATTATCCGCACCGATCTCGTCGAAATGATCATCGGAGAACGGATACGGGAAATGGTTCAGATCGTGCAGCACATCGGCATCGGAGCGCGGATTGACATCAATTCCGACGGCACCGGGACGTTTGCGTTTACCGCATCCGACATCGAGAATTTTTTTCTGTCCGTTATCCAATGCGCTGCCTTTTGTTCAAATAGTTGAGAAGCGCTGTGTCGAACGGTATCGATGTATCCAGCAGAAGATAATCAATGGAGTTCTCGCGGCATTCACGCTGATATTTCTCGATGAATTCCTTCATCGCTTCCTGATACGCTTTTTGGATATGGAACGGCTGAGTGGTCAACAATTCCCCAGTCTCCACATCCTTAAAGACCGCATCATTTCCGAAAGCAAATGAGCGTTCCATCGGATCCAATACATGCATCACCAGCACTTCGTGATGATTGTGTCGGAAATGTTTGAGCGCAGCCATCACTTTTGCCGGATCATCGAACAGGTCACTCAGGACGATCACCAGACCACGGCGGGAGATCCGCTCTGCAAGCTGATGGAGTGCGCCGGCGGAATTGGTCGTTGTTCCCGGTCTCATCCGTTCCAGTTCCACCAGCAGTCGGCGGAGATGCTGCTTGGTGGCATGCGGCGGAACGGTCGTATGGATGGTTGAATCAAAGCATGTCAATCCAACCGCATCACGCTGCTGCACCATCAGATACGAAAGGGATGCGGCAATGAACGAAGCATATTCCAGTTTGGTGATGCGCTTCTCTTTGGACTTCGGTATATCGGAAGCAAAATTCATCGATGCGCTGGTATCAAGAACGATGTACGATTTAAGATTCGTCTCCTCTTCGAACTGCTTCACATAGAATCTGTCCGTCTTGCCGTAGACGCGCCAGTCGATACGGCGGATCTCATCCCCCGGCATGTATTGGCGGTGTTCCGCAAACTCAACACTGAATCCGTGATACGGACTCTTGTGCAGTCCTGTAATGAATCCTTCCACCACCAGCCGGGCACGGAGCTCCATCGATGCCAGTTTCGAGACCGCTTCAGGACGGAGATATTTCAGTTGAGAATTCATATTACTTTTTTGAGAGAGCTTTCTGCTGCATCAATTTTTCTTCGAGCACCTGCTGCGGCGACCGTCCGAGTGTCTCCAATTCCAGACGGACCGACGGCGCAAGATCATGGTCAGGATATTTTTTCAGGAATTCTTCAAAATAATACCGTGCACTGTCGTTCATCTGCAGATTATTACTGTACATATATCCTACAAAGAATAACGACAGTACCGCCGGAGGAAGTTCGGGATATTTCTCAACATAGATCTTATAATTGTCCAGCGCTTCACGCGGCTGATTCTTGAACCGGTAACTTTCCGCGGCGGCAAATCTCGCCCAGCTGCCGAATCGTCCGTCTGGATATTCCTTCAGGATGCGCTGCGAAACCTGCAGAGTGGAGTCCCAGTTCTTATTCGCTTTCGCTGATTCAATTTTCTTCCATAGCTCGTCCTCGGAAAGCGAAGAGCATCCGGCCGCCCACATCACAAGAATGAATACAGCAGCGGCTTTCATATTATGCATTCTTCCTTTTCATGACCGCGGCAAAGAATCCGTCCGTATTATATTCATGCGGCAGAAGCTGAAAATACTTCCCGCGGGCAATGCGTGCAAGATCGTACCGTGAAAGGATCGTTGACGGTTCGATCAGTTCAAATTCGGGATGGGATGACAGAAATCGATCCACAACATCCTGATTTTCCTTTTGTATGAGGGAGCAGGTCGCATAGACGAGTCTTCCTCCGGGCTTCACATATGCGGCATTCAGATCGAGGATGGAGAATTGCTTCTCGCACAATTCCGCGACCATTTTTTCGGAAACGCTCCATTTCATTCCAGGATTCCTGCGGATGGTCCCTGTTCCTGTGCATGGTGCATCGACCAGAACGTAATCGGCAGAGGAGACAAATTTCTCGATCGGTTCATTCTCACGGATCGCCGTTGTTCGGATCGTATCCACACCGCTCCGGCGCACACGTTTTTGCAGTTCATCAAGACGGAATGAATGGACATCCAGCGCGAAGATCTCACCGCGATTCTCCATGATCGCAGCCAATGCCAGTGCTTTTCCTCCTGCTCCGGCACAGGCATCAATCACTTTGGACTTCGGTTTCGGATCGACGAGCAGCGCCAGCAGCTGACTCCCTTCATCCTGCACTTCGAACAACCCATCCTTGAATGACTGCAGCTGAAAAAGATTGATACGCCGTTTCAAATTCAATCCGAACGGGGATAATTCCGTCGGTTCGGTCTCTACACCTTCATCAAAGAGACGCCGCTGACATTCCTCTCGTGATATCTTGATGGTATTCACTCGCATCGTCATCGGTGCCTGTGTGTTCAGCACGGTGCATAACTGGGACAGGTTATCATGCCCCGCAGTCCGTTCCCACTCAGTCAGCATCCATTCAGGGAAAGAATATTTCACCGACAATGAAGCCAGTGCGGACGGGAACGCAGGTTCGGCATTCACACTCCGTTCAACTGAGGCAAGGTCCTCTTCCGTCACATTCACTTCGGCGGAGATCTGCTGGATGCTCATCTTATGATCGAGCAAGAGGTAGGCAAGACATTGAATGAGCGGTGTATCCTTCACACCGGACTGGGAAATTCCCCATTCGATCCGTATCCGGTGACGGAGCATGCCGTAGATGGTCTCAGAGATGAAACGCCGGTCCT
>CALROS020000348.1:0-3209 GCA_943369855.1 Chitinophaga pinensis
TGACCTTCGACAGGTCGTAATCCACTTCAAGATAATGGTCGTTGAAGGTAGTGTTCTGCTGCGGATCGAGCACTTCCAGCAGAGCGCTGGACGGATCGCCGCGGAAATCCATGCTCATCTTATCCACTTCATCCATCAGGATGACGGGATTGACGACGCCTGCGCGTTTCATGGACTGGATGATCTTCCCGGGCATTGAGCCGATATAGGTCCTGCGGTGACCGCGGATCTCCGCTTCATCGCGCACGCCGCCGAGCGACATGCGGACGAACTTGCGTCCCAATGCGCGCGCGATCGATTTTGCGAGCGAGGTCTTTCCGACGCCGGGAGGTCCGACGAGACAGAGGATCTGTCCTTTCATTTCTTTCACAAGATTCAACACAGCGATATGTTCGAGAATACGGTCCTTCGGTTTCTCGAGTCCGTAATGGTCCTCATCGAGGATCTTCTTCACATGGTCGATCTCCAGATCGTCCTTCGTTTTCTTTGTCCACGGCAGACTGACCATCCAATCCAGATAATTGCGGATGACGCCGAACTCAGGTGACATGGATGGGGTCTTCTTCAGTTTGTTGAATTCCTCCATCGCCTTGTCGTAGGCATCCTTCCCCATTCCGGATTTTTCGATATCCTCTTTCAGTTTCGCTAGTTCCGGTGTTCCTTCCTCTTCACCCAGCTCATCCTGCAGGATCTTGATCTGTTCCTGGATGAAATATTTCCGCTGCGTCTTCTGGATGTTCTCGTGTACTTTCGTATCGATCTCCCGTTCGATCTTCAGAATAGAGATCTCGGAGTTGAGGATGCGGATCACTTCCAGATACTGTTCCTTCAGCACGTTCAGTTTCAGGATCTTCTGTTTCACTTCCACGGTCTGCAGGATATTTGCGGCAATATAATAGAGGCGGCGCTGAACATCCTTGATGTTGTCGAACGCTGCAAGCGCTTCAGGGGGGATATTCCGGTTCGCGCGGACATATTCCGAGAAGAGCGACGAAGCGTGACGGACGATCGCATCCATTTCTGTGGACTTGTCCTCCGGCTGGAACGTGGTGGAGATCTCCGCCATCATGAACTTGTCATTCGGCAGGAATTCCTTGATCTGTCCCTGCACGGTTCCGTCCACCAGGATCTTCATCAGGTTGTTCGGCAGTTTCAGGATCTGAACGATCTTTGCCACTGTCCCTTCGGAATAGATATCATCCTTCCCCGGATCCTCCACAGTGGGATCTTTCTGGGAGACAAGGAAGATGAATTTATTGTTTTCCAGCGCATGGTTCGCGGCGCGGAGCGAAGATTCACGTCCTACCAATACCGGGAATATCATGTACGGGAAAATAACGACATCGCGCAGCGGCAGTACGGGCAGCGTATGCGGGATGGAGTCGAGCGTTTCGACGGTCTCTTCTGATTTAATGATGATCTCTTCGGCCATATTCGGTTTCAATCAATTGGGATAAAAAAAGCGGACATCGCCGCTTTTTATAGGAATATTATATAAAGATAATCAGATTTTCTTGGTGAAGCAAACAGGCCTTTTTTCCATGAAATAAAGAGAATTCCCCACGCCTGCCCGGCTGATCTTTAAATGTAATCGTCGGTCAGGCGGGAAGAACACAGAGGGCACGGAGATATATAAAAAATATTTAGCTGACCCTCACCTTTGAGGCGACGGTCAGCTTTTCGAGAATCACTGCGGAAGTTTGTGCTTTGTGGAATGATACAGGTAAGAACCGGTGAGAGCACCAGCCAGCGTGAAAAATGCCGGATACTCTCCAGCGCCAATCTGAGCGAAGATCGGTCCGGGACACGCACCGGTGATGGCCCAGCCGAAGCCGAACATCATACCGCCGATGATGAATCCTTTTGTGAATTTTTTCTCACCGTACTGAAGTTCCTCGCCGTTAAGTGCTTTCACTTTCAACGCCTTGATGATCTGAATGGAAATAGCTCCGACGACAACGGCAGAGCCGATAATGAGATACATGTGCAGTTCCCTGAAATGGAACATCTCCTGGATGCGGAACCAGCTGATCACTTCCGCTTTGGTGAGGACGATACCGAACAGGATACCGAAGATAATATAGGTCAGATTTTTCATCGTTCTCCCCTTAGAATAATGACGCAATGAATGTGTAGAGGAGTCCGCCGGCGAAGAACGACAGTGTCGCTTTCAGACTTGCGGAGGAGAGAATTGAGAGACCGAAAATCGAATGGCCGGAGGTGCAGCCGTTCGCATAGCGCGTGCCGAATCCGACCAGAACACCGCCAAGAAAGAGTTTCACGTACCCCGGAACGCTGTAATACTGTTCCGGCAGAAAATGCAGCGGTGCGGATGAGAGGAATTTGGAAACGATGAACGCGCCCGCGGTGATGCCGAGAACGAAGAGAAGTTTCCAGCTGTTCTCCTTCTCTTTGAAATTGAACATCGCTTTCTTTGCGGCAGGCGAAGCGATCATACAGAGGTGATCGAAGGCCGAAGAGATCCCAAGCATCTTGTTGCTGACGATCAGCACTGCCGGGACGAACAGACCGATGAGCGGTCCGGCGATATACCAGTTCCACGGTTCAAAAAACCAGTTCATAGTGACTCCTTTTGAACGATTAAAAAAATAGTTAACAATGGTCAGCTTAAATATCCGCGAAGAACGCGAAATTACGCTAAGGACATAAAACAAAAAAGTCTTTCGTTGCCGAAAGACTTTTCAATTGAGAACAATACAATCATCTGTCATTCAGCATGCGCGGAATATCTGGAGACAACAGTGCATTGTATGGATTTGGGCTGATTTCATTACTCTTAATATACAAAAAGGAAGATACGATGCAATAAAAATCCGGCTTCCGCCGGTTAGAATCTCGACGCATCTTTTTCTGCGTTCACCAGCACGGAATATTTCCAGGTAAAATAGACGAAGAAATAACTCGCCGCGAACACAAGGATGAGCCAATAGACTCCGAGCGCATAGATACCGTATGCTTTGAATATCCGGTCAGAGAACGCGACGATGAGTATGAGAGCGAACACGAACAGCATCGCCGAATTCCGGATCATGATGCTGAAGCGGATGTTCCTCAGCAGCATGCCGCAGTGCTGGCAGCGCAGATGTCCTTCCAGCGACTGCAGGAGCGACACTCCCTGCAGCGAGAATGAATTCCGCACGAAGGAGGATGCGGGCTGATGGCATGAGGGACATTTCATAGCTTGATCA
>CALROS020000349.1:0-3200 GCA_943369855.1 Chitinophaga pinensis
TCCGTCCGCGATCTTCTCTTCCTGCCGGGAATGGTCCGGCATGCATCGCTTGTTCCGTATCTCTTCCGTTCGGTGAATGACATTCTGAAAGAGATCGGACTCTCCGACAACAAAGATTTCGTCCGTTTCATCTCGGAACAGCTGATGATCACGGCACAGGCCGATGTGCACGATACTCCTTTTGCGGTCGGTGCGATGGGACTCGCGTATCCTTCGGACACGTGGTATGTTATGGGAGGGATGAATAATTTTCCGCGTCTGCTCCAAAAGAATTTTACGGCGAACGGCGGCACACTGCTGCTGAAGAAGAAGGTCGTCTCAGTGGAAAGCGATACGATCCACAAAGTGACGACGGATGACGGCAAGATCTTCTACGGACGGTCGGTCATCTCCAACGCAACGGGGTGGGATAACAAACGGATCTTCCCCGCGCAGGAGCAGTTCTTCGATAAAGAATATTCCTCGCTCGGAGGGTGGGGCGCTTTTGTCGGTTATTACGGTGTCGCGGATACACCCGACATAGGGAATGATCTTTATCAGCAGATCATCCTTGATGCTCCGCTGCCGCACTGCGGAAGCAATTCAATATTCCTTTCCTTCTCCGCGGCCGATGATGTTTCGCGCGCACCGTCCGGGTACCGCGCACTCACCGTCTCAACACACATGCCGGATCCCGCTCATTGGTGGAAACTATCCGCACACGAATCATCCATCCGAAAAAGTGAGATCGGCGCAGCGATGACGGCAGTGCTGAACGAACGCCTCCCTTCATTCTTTCATGCGGAGCGGCCGGTGGAGATGTTCGGGACACCCGTGACATTCGAGAACTTCACACACCGTGCATTCGGACAGGTCGGCGGTATCCCGCAGTCCATGCACCGTCCCCTCTTTTTCTGGCCCGGTTCAACGACCGATACCCGCGGAGTGTATGTCATCGGGGACACCATTTATCCCGGTCAGGGTGCTCCCGGGGTGATCCTCGGTGCGCTGAACCTGGCAGATCGATTAATAAAATAATTTGTTCTATGTAGAGACGGATATCACTTGTTCCCAAGCTCTGCTTGGGAACAAGTGATGTGTGAAACTCTGTTTCACGAAGCAATAACATTTCGCCAATCCGTTGTAATATCCAATAATCCTTCCTTACCTTCATAATCCCTTGCACTGGAATATCTCCAATGCGCAGGTTCATCAACATAACCTCTGCGAACAGGATTATTATGGATATATCCGATCTTTTGAATCAACATCCTTTCATGGATGATCTCTTGGGGGTGACTCCCTTCCTGCCACACCTGATATGTGCTTTGTATTTTATGACTGAGTTTTGCCCTTTTTAATTTGTTCAACAATGGGATCGAATTCCTGCTTTTGAGATGATCTACAATACTGCGTGCGGTAAAGGATTTGAATTCTTTAATTGTTTTGTTCAAACAACTATTGGAAGCGACCATATGCATGTGGTTTTCCATGATCACAAATGCATAGATCATGAGCTTTCGTTCTTGCTGCAGGAATTTCAGCGACTTTAATATTATTGTAGCTATTTCCCGATCCATGAACAGCGGAATCCACTCAACGACCGTCATCGTCAGAAAATGCGGTTGATCATCGTGATAGATCTTATATCTGCTTCGTGCCAAATCACTATCCTTGCGGATTCGAATAAATAAAGGGATGATTGAATAGATATAATTTAAATCAATACTCCTATACACCCATTAGAAATCAGTTGGCTTGAGAGGTAGTAATTATGAAGCAGAGCTTCGACCTTTTGGTTCCCAAACGGAGTTTGGGAACCAAAAAAAAAGGCGGACCGAGGTCCGCCTTGCCTTCATCAAAACACGGGAGCTTCACCGGACTCCCGATCGAACGATCATTTGAGCAGCATCATCTTCTTTACAACATTGTACGAACCTGCCTCAAGTCTATAGAAATACACACCGCTCGACAGTGACGATGCATTGAACGAAACAGTGTACTGTCCGACGGTCTTGTAACCGTTCACCAGCATTGCTACTTCCTGTCCGACCACATTGTACACTTTCAGCGAAACGTTGCCGGAATTCGGCAGCGAGAAACTGATGGTGGTAGCCGGGTTGAACGGATTCGGATAGTTCTGTTCCAGCACATAATTCACCGGCTGAACATCGGTCTTCTTCTCGCTGACACCGAGCGTACCGTCTATGATAAAATTCGCGACACCGGGGAGCGGCGTTCCGTTCACATTATACGAAGCATTCACGGTGACTGCACCTGTTTCGTTGTATCCTGCTTTGTCCACGAACACGGTATATTGTCCGGGAGCAAGTCCTGTCAATGCGTAGTTTCCGTCCGCCGATGTGATGGAGTATCCGGCGATCTCGCCGTTCCGGTATGCGTAGACAATGGCGCCTGCACGGTTACTGTTATTCTGATTACCGTTGCCGCCGGTCGCCGTGACAAGACCGAAGATACCGGTGTATCCTGCCGGTGCGAGACCGAACGGTTTCACATAGATGTTGATATTGTCGATACTATTCCCGTTCACAACGATCTTTGCTGCGCGTTTCCAGCGGATGCTCATTGTATCGGATGCATAGAATGCCGGCGCGTAGCTACCGAGCGGGACTGCCATCACGACATAGGTTCCGGGAAGCAGTTCGGCAAATTTATATCCGCCGAGCGAATCGGTATCCGTCACATATGCCCGGCCGATCTTATTCGGATCCTGGATCCTCCAGCCGTCGCGGAATGCGATCACGCGGGAAGGAACGGAGACATTCTTCACTGAGTCCATGACCGAACCGCTGATCGCTCCAAGCACGACCGGCGGAAGCGGTGAAAGTGTGAAGTTGATCCCGGATGTATCATTTTTCACCGGAAGGAGCTGCGCCGAAAGAAGGTTCGTCTGCTCATTGTAGAATTCAACGGCATATCCTTTTGCCCGGGCGAACACGATATAAGCGCCCTGCGGAAGTTTCACGGAATACTTTCCGAGTGAATCAACATTTGCTTTGACAACGAATTCCGAATTCCCCTCCAGCCGGAAATCACCAAGATTGTATTCGAAATACTTGCGGAAATTCTCGATGCCGGCATTCATTCCGGAACCGATATTCAATGCGAACTCGGCACGGACGAAAACTACGCGGGCTTCGGAATTATTGATCGCCAGTCCGTTGGTGTCGGTGACCGTTCCCGCAACATTGATCCTGGCG
>CALROS020000350.1:0-3191 GCA_943369855.1 Chitinophaga pinensis
CCGCCGCTGCTGTGTTATTATTGTTCTCTGAGTTTATTGTTACGGTTTTGCCGGTAACGGACACGAGATCGAGAATTTAAATCCGTCCAGGTCCCGCAAACGGATCATCCGTACACCCCACGGCATATCGGCAGGTTCAGAATCGAGAACTCCGCCTGCCGCTTTGATCTGTTGTGCGATCTGATCGATATTCTGCTGTGTGGTGATGCGGAGTGAGAATCCTTCCGCTTTTACCCGTTCCCATCCTTTGGCTCCGTCATCCTGATTGATGGAGATGCGTACTTCACCGGCCCGCAATGCAACACCGGTGACAACTCCATTCCGTTCGATCTTCCGTTCAACAGTGAATCCCACAACATCGGTATACCAGGCAAGACTCTTTTGCAGATCTTTGACCGTAATGGAGACGGCAAAAACAGTTCCCTGCAGCGGTTCGCGAACCGGTGAATTTGTACTCATAGGTTATCCCTTAAATCTTTGAATGATGAATGAACAATGGTGAACCAGAATTATACTGATGATAATGTAACGATTGTTTTGCGGCGGAACAAACGGAACAACATCGTGCGTCTTGAATACCGGTCCGGACTGGCGTTCGGACCTACATCTCGTATCCGTTTATATCCATCAAATGTATGTCCAATTTACATGTATCATAAATGCAAACGGCGGACTGAAGTCCGCCGCTGCAATGATTCTTTTTAATTTCAGTAAACAATATTTATGATGCTTTTTTGTATTTGATCGAATCATCGATCCGTTTTTTATCGATGGAGCGGATCATTCCGACCACCACACCGACGATCTTGAACCGGTCGTCGTTCCGATGGACCTCGATCGGTTTATATTTGCTGTTCGCAGGCACAAGACGAACCATATTACCGTCCCGCTCGAACCATTTTACCGTCGGTTCACCTTCCACTAACGCAACGACCATTCTGCCGTTGCGCGCTTCGATCTGCGGATCGACAAAGAGCAGATCGTCAGTCTCGAGATTTGCATCCTTCATGCTGTCGCCGCGGACGTAGAGTCCGAAGACCTCATCCGACCCGGAAATATACTTTTTGATCTCGAATGTATCGACGATATTTTCCTGCGACATGAACGGAGTTCCTGCGGGAACATAGCCGTAGATCGGTATTCCTTTCGGACGGACCTGCATCAATTCGATGCCGCGGGAGATATTCGGGATGTATTTCAGCGCCTGCTTTCGGTCCAACGTCAGCAGATGCGAGCGGACTGCATTCAGGTTCACTTTCAGTTCAGCTGCCAATTCCGCCAATGTCGGAGGAATGTTGTTCTCCTCAATGTACGACCGGACGTGATCGAGAACTTTTTGCTGCGCTTTCGTAAGCGGTTTCTGTTCCATACGGGACACCTTCGATTAGGATACTGTAATTATGAACACTGTAATAATATACAGCTCCTACCATTCTGTGTCAAGGATTTATTTTTTTGAAAAGTCCTTTGTTATGGATATACGTTTCGACAGTTTCCGGCACAAGATACCGGATCGATTTCCACTGCTCGATCCTGTCCCGTATGTTGGATGAGGAAATGTCGATATTCGGGACGTCGACGAATACCGTTTTTTGAGTTCCAATGACCTCATTCACTTGTTTCGGGTAACCCGGTCTGCTCATGACCACAAGAGTTACCATTTCGAGGATCTTCTTCGGATCCTTCCAGAGATGGAATGTGATATAATTGTCCATACCCACAAGAAGATAGAATGAATCATTCGGCCGGGTCCGTTTCAGATATTCCAGCGTCTTAACGGTATAGGAAACTGATTTACTGTTGATCTCAAAATCCGACGTTTGGAACTTTTCATTATCGAGGATGGCGAGTTTCGTCATTCTTAGACGGTCCAGCGGATCCCCGGATTCCCCCTCCTGCTTGTGCGGAGAGATGAATGTCGGAATGAAGATGATCGAATCAAGCGCGAGCTCCGTACGGACGCGTTCAGCGACGATGAGATGTCCCATATGCGGCGGATTGAATGTACCGCCATAGATGCCAATATTCATTGCAATACCTTTTGATAGACGTTCATAGTTTTTTCTGCACAATCCTTCCACGTAAATTGTGCTGCGCGTGCCCTTCCATTTTCACACAATGTTCCGCGCAGTTCCCTGTTGTTCATCATCGACAGCAGGAGCCGGGCCAATTCATCCTCATCGTAAGGATCGAACAGCAGTCCGCCATCTCCGATGATCTCGGAAATAGAAGAGGTCCGTGCACCAATCGCCGGTATGCCGGAAGCCATCGCTTCGATCATCGAGAGACCGAAACCTTCATAGAACGAAGGCAGAACCGCTGCTTCCGCACCTTGATACGCAGCATGGAGTTCCTTATCCGTGATCCTTCCTGTTTCTACAAGCGCATCATTGAGCTGAAGTTCGGTGATATATCCGGGAAGCTCGGCATTCATCGAACTCCGTTCACCGGTCATCACCAGCGTGATCGGGGTCTCGCGACGGACCTTCGCGACTGCTTTCAAGAGAAGAGGAATATTCTTGTGCGGTTTGACGCTTCCCGTATAGAGAATGTACGGACCAGTGATACCGAACTTCTTTCTGAATTCATCCCTCTCCGCTTCGGCGACATTGGTAAAGAACGATCCGTGGACACCGTTATAGATCACATGGATCTTTTGCTCCGGAATACGGAATGTGCGGATCAGTTCTTGTTTCGTAAATTCGGAAACTACGATGACTGCCGATGAGTTCCTGCATGCATGACCGATCATCAAACGCGCATACATCCTCTGCGGTAGTGCGAAATACTTCTTCATCCGAAGATGGATGATGTCATGGATCGTGACAACACTCGGCATGGCAAGCTTCAGCGGCAGCGTATAATGCGGAGCATGGAAAAGATCCACATTGTGCTGACCGGCAGAGCGTGAAAGAGAGAACAGTTCCCGCAATGAATATTTGGGGGAATTATCCTCGATGACGGTCCCGCGGAGTTTTCCCCGGACCTCTGCAGCGATCTCGTCGGAAGCAAAATAGCATCCGGTGAATTCAGGGTACCGTTCCAATCCGTTGACCAGATTCTGAACGTACGTTCCGATTCCGTAATCGAAATACTTCCGAATATCGATGCCGACCCTTATGTCCGATCCGTGTAGGTTCATGATACTATTGCCGTTTCCAAAGCATTCGTAAGATCCGTGCCGACAGAGG
>CALROS020000351.1:0-3189 GCA_943369855.1 Chitinophaga pinensis
CGACACCATCAGAATGAGGATGGCGATGGCGATATTCGCCGCAAGCAGAACGTCCAGGATCACCGGCGGCAGCGGGATGATCATCATGCCGAGGATCAGCAGAACGGACGCGGCGAGGACGACGTCGCTGTTCCTTCCGAGCGCCTTCAGGATGCTGTTGTTGCCGAGACCGCCGAACATTGTAGGAGTTTGAGTGCTCATGAGGTATAGGAAAATTGTTTTTTCGTCTGTTTAAGACGGTAGATATATGCCAGGATCTGTGCGACGGCCTGGAACAGTTTTTCCGGAATGTCGTCCCCGACATCCGCGGCGGCGTAGAGTGCGCGGGCAAGCGGTTTATCTTCCACGATCGGAACGTTGTGCGCTTTCGCGATCTCTTTGATCTTCAGCGCGATCAGGTCCGCCCCTTTGGCGACCACTTTCGGCGCGGAATGTTTCCCCGATTCATATTTCAGTGCAACGGCAAAGTGCGTCGGATTGGTCACCACCACATTTGCCGTCGGCACATCGCTCATCATCCGTTTGTATGCGATCTGCCGCTGGATGGTCTTGATGCGTCCTTTGATCTGCGGATCGCCTTCCATCGTCTTGAACTCGTCCTTCACTTCCTGCTTTGTCATTTTCATCTGCTTGGCGAACTCATATTTCTGATAGAAATAATCCGCCGCCGCCATCACACCGAACGCCATTCCGCATTTGAGCACCACTTCGGATGTCGAAGTGACCATGTACTGCGCGATGTTCATCACATCGGAATCCGCCAGCATCACGGCATTCACGATCATATTTTTTACCACCGAATAACCGACGAGTCCGAGAAGGATCGTCTTGAAGATCCCTTTCAACATTTCCACCATGGAATGGGTGGAAAGCATCACTTTTTTAATGCCCGAGAGCGGATTCAGCCGGTCCCATTTCGGGATGAGCGCTTCGGGTGAGAATTTGAGTCCGACCTGCGCCACGTTGCTGACGAATCCGATCAGGAAGAAGACGCCGAGAACAGGAATAAGACAAACGCCGAGAAACATGAATGTTTTCGTTGCCAATTCACCGATCGTGCCGCGGTCCACGGCGATCAGAGCCGCATTCTTGAAGATATATTTGAACATCCCGCTCAGCTGCGATGTCATCGTCCCGCCGAAGATGGTCAGCGTGAAGAGTCCCGCGATCAGCACAACGGCCGCGTTCAGGTCCTGGCTCTTGGCAACGGAACCGCGGTCCCGGGCATCCTCCAGTTTCTTCTGCGACGCAGGCTCAGTTCTCTCGTCTTTATCGGGGGCGTCATCCGCCATTACATCACCTTGATCAGTTCAACAATGTTGGATTGGAACGACGTGAGCAGTTTCTTGAATACGAAAACGATCACTGGAATAGTGGCGATCATCACGATGAATCCGATGCCGATCTTCAAGGAGAACATCACGCTGAAGATGTTCATCTGCGGCATCACTTTGTTCAGCATGCCGAGCGTGATATTCGCGAGGAAGAGCGACACGAGCAGCGGAGCGGCGATCTTTACCGCCACGATGAACATCTTGCCGGTCAGCGATGCAACGGATGCCATGGTCGATTCGGTCATATGCCATTCGCCGATCGGCACGACGGAATAACTGTAGTACACCGCTTCGAACACGAAATGATGTCCGTTCACCAGAATGAAGATCATCAGCAGGAACAGATAGAGGATCTCGCTGATCACCGGGAATGCCGTTCCGTTCTCGGGATCGAAGATGGTGGACATGGAGAAACCCATATCGAAGCTGATCAGTTCACCGGCGAACCGGATGCCGGAGAAGATCACCTGCATCGCGAAACCGATGGAGAGTCCCGTCAGGACCTCTTTCAGTGCAAGAACGAACAGTCCGAGAAGATTGTAGGTCAGGATATGTGCGGGAGCTTTGGCAACATTGAACAGAACGAACGACAGGAACATTCCCATACCGATCTTTGCCTGCATGGGAATGGATGCATGACCGAACAGCGGAGCAGAAACGAACATGCTCGTTGCACGGACGAAGATCAGCATGAATAAAAGGAATTGTTCAATGTAGATTTCCACTTATCACCTGTTAAGATTCGGGATCTGCTGGATAAGATTCACAGTAAAGGTCGTCATCACATCGATCATCCACGGCAGGGTGAAGATCAGCACGAGTCCGATGATGATCATCTTCGGCAGGAACGTGATCGTCACTTCCTGGATGGAGGTCGCAGCCTGCAGAATGGAGATGATCAATCCCACAATGAGCGACAGCAGCAGCACCGGTGCTGCGATGAGCATGGTGGTGAAGAATGCTTCACGGATGATGTTCACAACGAATTCTTCGGTCATATTCCCTTCCCGTTTCTACGGTCAATGAAAACTTGCAATGAGCGACGCGATCACCAGATTCCATCCGTCCACCAGAATGAAGAGCAGGATCTTGAACGGCAGCGAGACCATACTCGGCGGCAGCATCATCATACCCATGGACATGAGGATACTCGCCACGACCATGTCGATAATGAGGAACGGAATGAACAGAATGAAACCGATCTGGAATCCCATCCGCAGTTCGCTGATGGCAAATGCCGGAATGAGAACGTGGATCGGAATGTCGTTGCGCGTAGCCGGTTTTGCCATGTTGCTCATCTTCACGAACAAGGCAAGGTCCTCTTCGCGCGTCTGTTTGAACATGAATGTGCGGAGCGGGACCGCCGCTTTTTCATATGCGGCTGTTGCGGTCATCTTCCCTTTCATGTACGGCTGGATCGCTTCGGTATTCATCGTATTCCACACGGGCGCCATCACGAAGAAGGTCAGGAACATTGCGAGTCCGACGAGCACTTGCGACGGGGGCATTTGTGGAGTTCCCATTGCCTGTTTCAAAAAATGGAGGACAACGATGATGCGGGTGAATGCGGTGGTAAGAATGAGGATGGCCGGTGCCAGCGAGAGCACGGTCATGAGCATCAGGATCTGAAGAGTAACGGAGATATCTTCCGGCTTTGTTGCTTTCCCTACCTCAATGCTGAGTTTGGGGAGCGGGAGCTGCTGCGCCGGAAGGACTGCGGAAACAGCTGCACAAAGGATCAGGATGAAGAGTATTTTTTTCGCCATGCGCACATATCAATTACGCCTCCGTGCTTCCATCTGAATTGTGTTATGTCGAATCCATTCGCTGTATAACACACTGTTTGCTGCATTTC
>CALROS020000352.1:0-3172 GCA_943369855.1 Chitinophaga pinensis
AGAAGGAAGAGCGTGGTGTTGACCATCTTGTTCATGATATCCTCTGTGATTTGTGATTGGGAAGGTTGGTAACGTGAGAACATAAGCAAAAAAACTGATATCTCAAATGATTTCACTATCAGACAAAATCTCTTTATCTTCTTCTGATGAAAATTCCACAGGATAAAATCGATGAGATCCGCGCCGCTTCCGATGTTGTGGATGTGATCTCCACGTATGTCCGGCTGAAAAAGCGGGGTAAGAATTATCTCGGACTCTGTCCGTTCCATCAGGAAAAGACCCCTTCCTTCAGTGTCAGTGCGCAAAAGCAGATGTTCTATTGTTTCGGGTGTCACCGCGGAGGCGATGTGGTGAAGTTCGTCATGGAATACGAAAAATCATCCTACATAGAAGCGTTGGAGCAGCTCGCAGAACGTGCCGGGATAGCGATCACCAGAACGGAAGAAGCATATGAGTCAGCGAATGAGACCGAGAAGCTCTTTAATGTGATGTCGTTTGCTGCCCGGTTCTTCTTCAATAATATGACGAAGACAACGGAAGGCGAATTCGGACTCAATTATTTCCGGCAGCGGGGATTCACCGCGCAGACGATGACCACTTTCGGACTCGGGTATTCCATGCGCGGCTGGGATTCGCTGATCAAAAAGGCGCAGGAGGAGGGGATCGAACCGGAGAATCTTGCAAAAGTGGGATTGGTCCGCGTGAAAGATGACGGAGGGATGTATGATACATTCCGCGGCAGGGTGATGTTCCCCATCTTCAATACAACGGGGCGCGTGATCGCGTTCGGTGCGCGGAAATTGTATGATGATGATCCTCTCGGAAAATACATCAATTCGTCCGAAACCCCCATCTATCACAAGAGCAATGTACTGTACGGTCTTTCGCAGGCGAAAGAGTCCATCCGCGAACGGGATTTTGTCGTGCTGGTGGAAGGATATGCCGATCTGATCTCCGTGTATCAATCGGGGACGAAGAATATCGTCGCTTCGAGCGGAACGGCGTTGACTTCGGAACAGATCCAGCTCGTTTCTCGGTATACGAAGAATATCACACTCGTGTATGATGCTGATTCCGCCGGCGCGAATGCGATGATGCGCGGTGTTGACCTGATCCTTGAAGGTGGACTCGATGTGCGCATCGTGCAGTTGCCGGAGGATGAGGATCCCGATTCATTCGTTCAAAAGAACGGAGGAGCGGCATTTGAAGAATTGCTGAAGAAGTCGGTGAGTTTCATTGAATATAAGGCGAACGAATTCCTCCGTTCCGGAAAATTCGAGACCCCGGAAGGGAAAGCGGATGCGATCCGCAGCCTCGTGCAGTCCATCGGAAAGATCCCGGACCAGCTGAAGCGGACATTCTTCATAAAAGAAGTTGCCGAGAAATACGATATTTACGAATCGACACTCTATGGTGAACTGGAGAAGTCGACCCGCAAAGTTCCGCAGAAATTCACGCAGACCATTCCTGCGGAGGTTCCTGAAGAGGAACGGACGACAGCCGAACGGGCCGTGGTGATGGAAGAGATCCCTGCAGAAGAGAAGGAACTGCTGTCGGCTGTACTGGAGGACCCGAAAGAGATGATCCCGTTCGTTTTTGCGAACCTGATGCCGTCGGACCTGAGTCATCCCATGGCGGCGAAGATCGCCACCGTGATCCTTGTGCTGTTCGATGAGACGGGAGATGCCGAAGTG
The DNA here is from genome assembly GCA_943369855.1 of Chitinophaga pinensis. GTDB lineage: Bacteria > Bacteroidota > Ignavibacteria > UBA10030 > UBA8401 > UBA8401. The sequence goes on from CALROS020000352.1 coordinate 1,695, forward strand.
AATCAGCTGCTCGAGATGCTCCACGAAGAGCACGAGAAGATGATGGTCACGAACATCACGTTCAACCGGTATCAGTTGGGAGAACGGTGGAGCAAGATCGGCAGCAGAACGAGCGACACACGATTGTATGAGATCGCGCTGGGAGCGATCAAAAGCGTCAAGAAGAAACAGCTGGAAAAAGAACTTGCCGACAACAGGATCGCCATGAAGAATGCATCCGCATCGGGCTCCGATCCGATACCGTTCCTGAAGCGGCAGCAGGAGATCCTCTCCGCACTGAAAGAGGTCGATGGACTGAAACTCATGAAGGGATAGCGTGCCGCGTGAATACCGAATCGTTCTATCAGGACCTGCCGTCCACCGATCATTTCGCCGAACTCTCCGATCCATCCGTCTATCATCCGCTGCCGAATGACTGGTCCGTCGCCGTTTCCGACGTGAAAGATTCCACCGGAATGATCAGCAAAGGAAAATACAAACAGGTGAATCTGATCGGTGCGTCCACCATCATGGCGCTGCTGAATCTGAAGAAATCGTTCTCCATTCCGTTCATTTTCGGCGGGGATGGAGCGGCGATCTGTATCCCTCCCTCGATGCTGGTCCAAGCGAAAGAAGCATTGCTCGCCGTGAAGAATATGGCTGCCGATCTGTACGGGATCGAACTACGGATCGGCATTGTTCCCGTCCCTTATATCCGCGACCACGGATACGATGTTCTCGTTGCCCGGAGCAGACTCTCTTCGACCTTCACGCAGGCGGCATTCAGCGGCGGGGGATTACAATTTGCCGAGGAATGTCTGAAGGATCCTATTGCGGGAGGACGGTTCTCGATCGATCCTGCGGCGGTGGAAGCGAAAGGTGATTTTACAGGACTGGAGTGCCGGTGGCAGAATATCCCAAGTGCACATGATGAGATCGTATCATTGATCGTGCAGGCGCGCGGCAATACGAGCGAACAACGGAATCTCATCTATCGGGAGGTTCTGGCGAAGATCGAATCCATTTACGGAGATGAATCGCAATGTCATCCGATCCGTGAGGACCTTCTTTCAATGTCATTGCGGGAGAAGGAATTATCGGGGGAGTCGGGGATCCAGTCATACAACCAAGGAATCGTATATCGGATCAAATACTGGTTCACGGTACGCTGGAAGGTGCTGCTGGGGATGCTCATGATGCGGTTCGATTACAGCACGAAAGCGACGGAGTGGGGGACGTATAAGAAACGGCTCATCCAAAATACCGACTTCAAGAAATTCGACGACAAAGTCCGCCAAGTGCTGTCCGGTTCGGTGAAACAGCGGGAATTGCTTGATACGTTCCTGCAGCAGAAGTTCCATGAGGGATCGCTGGTGTACGGGATCCACGTTGCTTCGCACGCACTTGTGACATGTCTGCTCTTCAACTACAGCGACGAACACATCCATCTTGTCGATTCGGATGAAGGCGGGTATGCCGTGGCAGCACTGAAGCTGAAA
>CALROS020000353.1:0-3166 GCA_943369855.1 Chitinophaga pinensis
CAGAATGCTCCGGCAGCCGTGAATACGTTGGTAATAATGCTCTCCAGATCCGGATATACGTCAATTGAAAAAGTGATCGATATCAAGAATGACTCCGCGGCATCCGTTCTTTTCGATGCGCTTCCAGTCGGAACATGGAAGGTCAACATCGATGCAAAAAATTCCGGAGGAACAGTATTATATACAGGTCAAGCTGATGTAACGGTATTTGAGAACACAGCTTCCATCGTCAACATTACTTTGAACGCTGTGCCCTCCGGTACCGGCAGTGTGCAGATCAACGTCACCTGGGGCGGGAATACTCCGCTCATATTCCCTAAAACGTATGGAGGTTCTGCCGCGGATATGGGAATGTCTGTTTATCCCACAAAGGACGGCGGGTACATTCTTGGGGGAATATCGCATTCTTTAGGAGAAGGGGGCGGTGATGCGTGGATTGTGAAGACCAATGCAAACGGAATTGTTGTATGGAATAAGAGTTATGGAACTACCGGCGAAGACAGAGTGAACAGTATTCTGCAGACGTCCGACGGCGGTTTTCTGTTCGTTGGATATAAGCACGTGGATGGTGAGGATTCGTGGATCGTGAAACTCGATTCCATCGGAAATGTTCAATGGACAAAGAATTATGGATTGAGCGGCGATGATGCATTTCTTATTGTGAAGCAGTTATCGGACGGAAACTTCCTGACATGCGGATATACATATACCAGCAATTGGGGAGCCGGTAATTTTTTTGACGGACGGTTGGTGAAATTTACCCCAGCTGGCGACATGCTGTGGTCTAAGAACCTTGGATCGGTCGGCGGGGATTTTACGATGAATTTTGTTGAAGTGCCGCAAGCCGGGATCTATGTCTCCGGGTATAACGGGTCGAACACACAGAATATCTACGATCTGTGGCTGATCAAAATGAACCAGTCCGGAAGTGTCCTTTGGGAAAAGACATACGGCGCTCAATATGAAGAGCGCTCAGCGGGATTAACAACAACGAGCGACGGTAATTTGATGTTGAGCGGATTCCGGATAACGAATTCAACAAGGGTCGGCCTTATCATCAAGGTCGACACTTCGGGTAAAGAACTTTGGACCAAAGAATATCCTTCGGTGAACGGTGATATGCTGAAAATGACTTCTCTTTACGGTAATTCTGTTCTGGTATCGGGATACAGCAACGTTGCAGGTTATGGGCAGCAAGGGATGCTGATGAAGGTCAATAATGATGGTGATGCTGGGTGGACGAAATATTACGGCGGGACCGGATCGGAATATTTCTCTGAATTCCAACCGACAAAAGATAACAAGATCATTCTGTTAGGAGCAACTTCTTCTATCGGTGCAGGGCAGCTGGATTACTGGCTGCTTAAATTGAATAACGATGGAATAATTCAGTAACTATATTCAGATTATTCGCTGAACAATTTTGCGATTTTCGATTAAAATGGGCGATTCTTTTTAGAGTTGCCCATTTTTTTTGCCCACCTGTATAATATTGTCCACCACCTATTCTTCTGTACTAAAATTGCGCCAAAAATTCGGCAAAAATGATTGGCACACATCTTGAAGTCATACCGGTGAACGAAGTTTCAGGAATAACATTGTTTACGGATAAACAATGGCAATACACGGCAGGGAAGCCAATTAGAACATTCATTAGATGAGGTTTTTATGGCATTCTCTACCGGCGGTAGAATCAATACCAATATTGGCGCAGATCAGGCATACAGCGCACTGAACGATATTACACGTGAACTCGGAGTGCATCAGCTGAGACTTGCCACCGGAAAAAGGATCAATTCCGCATCCGATGACGCGTCCGGCTATGTCATTTCCAAGAAGATGGAAGGGCGCATCCGTGCGATGACAGCAGCACTGGACAACGTCGGTGATGCTCAAAGCGTGTACGGCGTAGCGGAAGGTGCACTGCAGACCGTCGCCGACATCCTCACAACGATCAAAGAGAAGCAGACACGTGCAGCGAACGGCGCCATGGGAGCCGAGGAAAAGGATGCTATCGTATCAGAGATCAATTCGCTGATGGGTGAAATTGCCGACATCACGAATCAGACAAAATTCAACGGAACAGCACTGCTGTCCGGAAGTTTCTCTAAAGTGTTCCAGGTCGGCGAGAATGCATCGAGCATCCTCACCGTCTCATTTGCAACCGTGGACAATCTTACCCTGCTCGGATTTGCCGCCGGCGGAGTGACGAGCGCCACCATTGCAAATCTTACGGTCGATTCCGGGTTAGCGGCGATCAACGGTGAGATCGGAAAGATCGGCGCATATGTCAACAGACTTCAGACAAAAGAATCCAACATCACCAGCGCTATCACCAATACCGAAGCGGCGAAGAGCCGTATTATGGATGCTGATGTTGCGAAAGAACAGATCCATTCTTCCAAACTGCAGATCCTGCAGCAAACGGCAACTGCGCAGCTGGCTCAGGCAAATTCTTCACCGCAGTCATTTTTGTCGTTATTCAAGTAACGCATTAATTCTCAATAGAAAGGGGACAATGTTCATCATGTCCCCTTTCGGCATGTACGGTCGGTGATATTCTCTGTCGAATTCTTCTACAGAATTTTATCAACGTGCCGATAATATACATGTAGAGTAAAAAGAGTTACTCCACTCCAAATATGGGCAAGGATGCCCATCTTACCAGAAATACACGGAGGTATGTATGGCCTTTTCAACAGGCGGTAGAATCAACACCAACATCGGCGCCAACCAGGCGTACGGTGCCCTCAATACGATCAGCCGGGAACTCGGAGTCCATCAGCTTCGCTTGGCGACCGGTAAACGGATCAACTCAGCAGCGGACGATGCTTCAGGATACGTGATCTCCAAAAAAATGGAAGCACGCATCCGTTCCATGAGCGCAGCGCTCGATAACGTCGGGGACGCACAGAGCGTCTACGGAGTTGCCGAAGGTGCGTATCAGACGGTCGCCGATATCCTCACCACGGTGAAAGAGAAACAGACCCGTGCGGCGAACGGCGCTATGGGAAGCGAAGAGAAGGATGCGATCGCATCCGAGATCAATTCACTGATGAGCGAGATCGACGACATCTCAAACCAGACGAAATTCAACGGAACGACGCTCCTTTCGGGGACAGCGTATTCCAAGGATTTCCAGGTCGGTGACGGCTCGACCGATACT
>CALROS020000354.1:0-3159 GCA_943369855.1 Chitinophaga pinensis
CCACCGGCGATGATCTTCCCTGCATTGATGAGGATGATGTCGTTGCAGTATTCCGCTTCTTCCAAAAAATGTGTCGTCACCAGTACCGTCACACCGTCCGCTGAAAGATCGTTGATCAGTTCCCAGAAACGCCTTCTCATCACCGGATCGACACCGCTCGTTGGTTCATCCAGAAAGACGATACGGGGACGATGCAGAACGGCGCAGCCCAATGCCAGTCGCTGTTTCCAACCGCCGCTAAGCGTTCGGGTGATACTGTTCTCTCTGCCGTGAAGGTTCGCGATATTGAGCACCCATTGTTTTCTCTCTGCAAGATCGCTGTTCGAAAGTCCGTAGACCCGGCCGAAGAAATTGATATTCTCCTCTACCGTCAGGTCATCATACAATGAGAACTTCTGGGACATGTATCCGATGCTCTCTTTAACTTTGTTCGGCTGCCGGTTGATGTCGAATCCCCCAACACGGGCGGTCCCTTCGGTGGAAGAGAGCAGTCCGCACAGCATACGGATGGTCGTCGATTTTCCGGCGCCGTTCGCACCGAGGAAACCGAAGATCTCCCCCTGTTTCACTTCAAAATTGATATGGTCCACAGCGTAAAAATCGCCGAACCGTTTCGTTAATTGCTCTACTTCGATGGTATTCATTATTTCCCGGTCTCCGACAGAAGCGAGATAAAGACATTCTCCAGCGACGGTTTGATCACACGCCAGTCCGTTACTGTGACAGAGTGTTCCTGAAGATGCGACAGAATGACCGGCATCGACCGTTCGGCTGAATCGATGACAATATTCAGTCTGTCACCGAATGCCTGCACTTCTTTGACTGCGGTATGCTTTTTCATCAACGCAAACGATCTTCTGATATCAGAACAGACGATCTCGACGACCTGCCCGTTCATTACCTTCTTCAAATTCGACGGAGTATCCGTCATAAGGATCGCTCCGTCATTCATCAACGCAACCCTGCTGCACCGTTCCGCTTCATCCAGGTACGGTGTTGTCATGACAATAGTGATACCGGTCTTCAACAATGCGGCCAGGACTTTCCAGAAATCTCGGCGGGAGACCGGATCGACACCGGTTGTCGGTTCATCCAGGAAAATGATCTCCGGTGTATGGATAAGCGTGCAGGCAAGTGCCAATTTTTGTTTCATCCCGCCGGAGAGTTTCTCCGCAAGACGGTCGCGGAACGGCGTGAGACGGGTGAATTCCAGCAGTTCATTCCGTCTTTCCTTGTAATCATACAGACCATGGATCTCTGCGAAGAATTCGATATTCTCGTCGATGGTCAGATCACCATAGAGGGAGAATTTTTGCGAGAGATAACCGATCCTCTTCTTCACTTCATCTTTCTGCGTCTGCACATTGTAACCCAGAACGGAAAGTTCACCGCCGGAGGGCTGAACGATGCCGCAGAGCATGCGGATGGTCGTCGTTTTTCCCGAACCGTCCGGTCCGACGAGCGCAAACATCTCTCCCCGCTCGACCGTCAATGAACAATTGTTGACGGCGACGATATCGCCGAACGATTTGGTGACTGACCGTATCTCCAGTGCGTGATCCATACTCATTGAAGGAATGCATCCGCCGGCATGCCGGATTTGAGTTCACCATTCGTATTCTCCACTTCGAGCTTCACGCCGAAGACGAGTTTGGTCCGTTCATCTTTCGTCTGCACGTTCCTTGGTGTAAATTCTGCAACAGGAGAAATATAGACGACCGCAGCAGGATATTTCTTCTCCGGGAACGTATCGATCACAACATCGGCGGTCCCGTTGATCTTCACTTTCCCGAGTTCCGTCTCGTTCACATAGATCATCAGTTCCATCTTCTCAAGTCGGGAAATGCGGACGACCACGGCACCCATGCCGATCAGTTCACCTACTTCCACCGGTTTATAGGTGATCGTTCCTGATACTGGAGCAAGGATGTATGAATCTGCGATCTGTTTCCTGATGAGGTTCGCCTGCGATTTAGCCTGTTCAACCCGCGCTTTCGCCGCGCTGAGGTCTTCCGTCCTCGCGAACCGCTGCAGTTTTTGTTGATTCTGCTTTGCGGAATTGTACTGTGCCTGTGTAATGGTCAGCCGTGATTCCGCATCCTCGTATTGTTTTTTAGAAACGGAGTTCGTGGTATAAAGTTCTTTGATCCGTTCAAAGTCGGATTTCGCCGTTCGGAATGAGGATTCGGTCTGCCGCACAGCTTCTTCCGCGGACTGCAGGTCCTCAACCCGTGCGCCGTTCTTCAGTAATTGCAATTGCGCTTCGGCAAGATCCACACCCGCCTGTGCCTGCTGAAGCTGCAGCTGCTGTGTCTCGTGGTCGATCACGGCCAGTGTGTCTCCCTGCCGGACGAGTGTTCCTTCACTCACACGAAGCGACAGGAGTTGTCCCGCTGTCTTGGATGAGACATTCACTTCCACGGCTTCGAGCATCCCGCTCGATTCGATGAGCGCTTTATCTTTCCCGCAACCGGTGAATGATGCCAATCCGATGGAACAGCCGATGATCAGTGCCGTCACTAAGGTCTTTCCGGAAAATGTTGATTGGTGATAATTCATTGACATAGTTCCTCTTTACAATATGGTAATTTCATAGTTCAGGAATTCTTTTCTGGCATCTTCCGTCAGCGCGCCTTCGAAGATCACATGGAAGATAGTGAACATCGCTTCCTTCGGTGAGAAGGCATGTTCCGCGAGCACTTCAGGAATGAGGATCGATTGAAAGCATGTCGAGAGCATCAGAACCAGCACCTCATCATTGATATCACTGCGGAACACATGTTCTGTCTTCGCCTGCCGGATCATCTCATTGACCTTGGAGAAGATCCGTTCACGGCGAAACGCGTCCACTTCCGCCCAAATGACCGGCGCAAACCGTTTCATATCCTGCTGAAATGATTTGCTGAATCGTCCGACTGTTTTACCGATAAAAATGATCAGGTCCGCCAGACGGTGCACGAACGGCTTATTTTCCGTGGTGATCCTGTGGACCTCTTTTTCAACATGATGGAGAACCATCCATACAACGGTTTTGACAAGATCTTCTTTGCTCGGAAAGAATTTGTACATCGTCTTCTTACTGATTCCGAGTTCACCGGATAGCTCATCCAGTGTGACTTTGTTGAACCCATTCTTAAAGAATCGGTCCTTTGCCAGATC
>CALROS020000355.1:0-3158 GCA_943369855.1 Chitinophaga pinensis
TTTTAAAAAGAGTTATCCACAAAAATGTGTGGACGAGTTGTGAAACAGTGTGAATGAGATGTTGGTACATTTGAGTACCGAAGCGAACTCGCCGGGGAGTGTGGATGAGTGTGGAGAAGTCGGCAATGTACCAACAATCTGTCGACACCATTTTTTTCACTTCTGCCAATGATTGTCCCCGAATCAGGGGTTTATCCACTTATCCACCCTATTATTGTTATTATTCTTTTAAAGAAATGAACTCCCTTTTAAATACGCGCTAACTCACTGAAAGAATATAGACTTACAGGGTTTCTTCCTTTGGGTTTCCGACACATTTTTTGTATATTACGCTATTAAAATTCTTCGTTTTAGTTCAATAATTTTAAGGAGATTGATAATGAAATTTTCCGTACGGAGCGCTGAACTTCAAAAAGCTTTGGCAAAAACAGTCAGCGTTGTCCCCACCCGATCGACACTTCCCATCCTTGAGAACCTCCATTTTGACGTGCATGCAAACACTTTAAAGATCACAGCGACCGATCTTGAGATCTCCGTCTCTGTTTCGTTGGAAGTTCAGGGAAGCCAGAACGGAACGATCGCGATCCCTGCAAAGAGGATCTTCGATACCGTGCGTGCGCTCTCCGATACGAACATCACTTTCAATATCGATACCGAATCGAACAAGATCAAAATGAAGACGGACAACGGTGAGTATACGCTGACCGGAGAATCCAGCGAAGAATTCCCGGCGATCCCCGAATTCAAAGGCGAGGCCGAAGTGACGTTCGATGTGGCGGTGCTGCAGCGTTTGATCGGTACAACGATGTTCGCCGTGAGTGCTGATGAACTCCGTCCCGCGATGATGGGTGTGCTGTTCCAGTTCTCCAAGAGCGAGGTCCGCGCCGTTGCGACCGATGGTCACAGACTCGTCCGAGTGAACAACAGCAATCTCGGCAACACAAAATTGAACAAAGATATCATCATCCCTTCAAAAGCGCTCGGTCATTTGGACAAGGTCGCTGCCGGTTCGGAGACGAAGGTCTCCATCAGCGCGACGCACGTGATGTTCAAATTCGACGGCACGTCGCTCATCTCCCGCTTGATCGAGGAGAAGTATCCGAACTACGAAACGGTCATTCCGCTCGACAACGAACGGAAACTGGTCGTGAACAAGAACGAGATGCTCCAGTCCGTCCGCCGTGTATCGCTGTATTCCAACTCCACCACGCATCAGATCCGTCTTTCCGTCGGCAAAGATGAACTGCGCGTGACGGCAGAGGACCAGGATTTCGGCAGCGAAGCAAAAGAAAAAGTTTCCTGCGATTATAATGATGAAGAGATGGAGATCGGTTTCAACTCCGCATACGTCATGGATGTTCTCGCACATCTCGATGCGGAAGAAGTGGAATTCCGGTTGAGTTCACCCAACCGCGCAGCGATCGTCTCACCCGTCAACAAGAAAGAGGGTGAAGAAGTATTGATGCTGATTATGCCGGTGCGGTTGAATAATTAATTCAACGCGCTGAAATGAGAATTTCCAATGCCCACCTGCGCAGTTTTCGCAATCACAACGAAACAGTGTTCGATTTTGGTGCACGGGTCAACGTGCTTCTCGGGGAGAATGGTCAGGGAAAGACCAACGCCCTTGAAGCACTGTCGTTCCTGTGTCTGACGAAGAGTTTCTATGCAAGCGCAGATGCAACGGTGATGCAGCAGCAGCAGTCGTTCTTTGAGATCAAAAGTGTCCTGCAGTCCGACGAAGGGAAGGAATTCCACGTGCGGGTGACGTATGACGATGTGAAGAAGGAGAAGAAATTCACCATCAACGGAGCGGCGGTGGAAAAATTCTCCTCGGTGATCGGGATGTTCCCCGTGGTGATCCTTTCCCCCGAGAACAGTTCCATCACGTTCGGTTCGCCGGCGGACCGGAGGAAGTTCATCGACCTGGTCATCTCGCAGAGCAGCAAGTCGTATGTGGAGGATTCGATGGAATACCGCCGCATCGTCCGTCAGCGCAACACGATCCTCTCCGAAGCGAAAGGACGCGACTGCAGCAGCGATATCGCACCGTGGAATGACATGCTCGTCCGCTACGGCTCGAGGATCATCAACAAACGGAACCAGTTCCTGCAGGAATTCGCGCCGTATATCGCGCAGACGTATCTGGATATCGCGGACGAACGGGAAACACCGAAGATCGAATATGCACCGTCGATCAAGATCCAATCCGGCTCGACGATGGAAGAGATAACAGCGGCAATGGAACAGAAACTGCTGAAGAAGAGGAATGATGAGATGCGTTTTCAGACAACGCTCGTCGGACCGCACAGGGACGACATCCTTTTTTCGCTGAACGGAATGTCGCTGAAACATTTTGCATCGCAGGGACAGCACAAAACATTTTTAGTCGCACTGAAAGTTGCGGAGTTCTTCTTCCTGAAAGAACGCTGCAGCGAGACACCGGTCTTCCTGCTGGATGATGTGTTCAGCGAACTGGATGAATACCGAAGCAAGAAATTATTGATGCTCGCCGAATCACTGGGACAGATATTCATCACCACCACGAGCGAGAAGATCTTCGGCGGAGCGGAGTGGAATAACGAACGGCGGAAATTCTTCATCCGCAGCGGGGCGATCGACAACGAAGTGCTGGCGGCTTAACCATGGTTCGACGCGTTCCGATAAAAAGCATCGGAACTTGCTCACCATGACTGATTCTAATTTATAGAACGATCATCGTGGTCCGAAAAGAGAACATACAATCCCTAGGTGACGCGCTGAAACTGCTGGTGCAGTCCCTCGGCATCGAGAAACAGGTCGAGCAGTATAAGATCTTCGATGTGTGGAACGACGTGGTCGGACAGCAGGTGGCGAAAGTAGCACAGCCGGAACGGCTGGCAAACGGGGTCCTGTTCGTGAGTGTGAACAACGCACCGTGGCGGACCGAACTGACGTTCCGCAAAAAAGAGATCCTGGACAAGATCCATCAACAGACGAATTCAAAGAGTATCACCGATATTAAATTCCGGTGACGGAAAAAACGTAGCCGCAGAGTTCACAGAGGAAGAACGATAATTAATCATCTGTTGATCTGCGGCAAAAATAACAACAAGCATACATCATCACAAAGGAAACACTGTGGCAGAAACCAAATCAAAGAAACAGAACGGAGAATA
>CALROS020000356.1:0-3157 GCA_943369855.1 Chitinophaga pinensis
TCCATCCGCAGATGAGTGTATGTTGTGTGAAGTCGATATCCTGCAAACCCTGGCTCTCCTTGATTTTTCGTGCGACAAAGACGGATGAGATAGTAGCGGTGAAGAGTGAGATCAGAATGACGCCGCTCAGGATCGTCAGCGAAGCAAAGATCCTCCCGAATTCGGATTTCGGGACGATGTCTCCATAGCCGACCGTTGCGACCGTTACGATGGACCACCATAACGCGTCACCGTAACTTGAATACTGCTGTGCGTTACTCTGATGTTCAAAGAAATAGACGACCGCCGCCGTAATGTTGATGACAATGAGGATCGCGATCGTCATTTGAACGAGCTGATTTCTCCTCAGGATGCGGAGCACCTGTTTTATGGTCGTGAATTTTTTCAACTGTTATTGAACGGGATGTTGGATCTTACCGATTCCCGGAATATCCGCTTCCAACAGATCACCGGTCACAACTTGAGCAACACCTTCCGGAGTGCCGGTGTAGATAATGTCTCCTTCTTCAAGAGTGAAAATAGAGGAGAGGAAGGTGATAAGCACATCGATCCGGAAGATCATATGCTTCGTATTGGAATGTTGACGTTCCTTGCCGTTCACATGAAGAATGATCTCTGCGTTGTGCGGGTCCGGGACGGATGACGCTTCAACGAATGGAGAGAGAGCAGCGGAGGTGTCGAATCCTTTGGAGATGGTCCACGGATTTCCCCCTTTTTTTGCCTCATTCTGTTTGTCGCGCATGGTCATATCGAGTCCGACACCGTACCCGGCAACGAAGGTCATCGCCTCATGCAGCGGAATGTTCTTCCCGTGTCTGCCGATCAGTACAGTCAATTCGACTTCGTGATGTACATTCGACGACATAGCAGGAATCTTGATCGCTTCACCATTGCTGATAACAGCGGAGGTCGGTTTTAAAAAGATGATCGGTTCTTTCGGGACCTCGCCGCCCATTTCTTTTGCGTGGTCGGCGTAATTTTTCCCTACGCAGAAGATGTTGTTTACGCGGATATCTTTGTTTTGCGGAAGCAGTAATATTGTTTTCATATGGTTGAATATAGAAAAAGAGATGCAGAATTGAAATAATTATGAAAGTCCCCCATTTTTGATTAAATTTTGTCAGAAATTTTACGAAAGGGAAATTCGTGGCATCAACCTACAAAAAGGCCGGCGTAAACATCGATGCCGGTGAAGCGGTCGTTCAGAAGATCAAAAAATCTGTCCGTTCAACATTCACGAAGAACGTCCTGACCGATATCGGTATGTTCGGTGCATTTTACGAAGCGAAATTTCCGAAGTATAAACAACCGGTCCTTGTTTCAAGCGTGGATGGTGTCGGGACGAAACTGAAAGTAGCGTTTGCCATGAAACGGTACGACACGGTAGGACAGGATCTTGTGAACCATTGTGTGAACGATATCGCTGTCTGCGGAGCAGAGCCCCTCTATTTTATGGACTACTTCGCGACGGGAAAACTTTCCCCCAATATCGCGGCGGATGTGATCGGCGGATTTGCAAAAGCGTGTAAAGAGAACGGCTGCTCCATTATCGGCGGGGAAACGGCGGAGATGCCCGGATTCTATCCTTCCGGTGAATTTGATGTTGCCGGGACGATCGTCGGTGTCGTTGAAAAATCAAGGATCGTCAATGGAAAAGGGATCAAGAAAGGGGATGTGCTCATCGGACTCCCTTCAGCAGGACTTCACACGAATGGATATTCACTCGCAAGACATGTTCTTCTTCCCGAATTCTCATTGAAGAAAAAATTCAAAGAACTGAACGGCTCGCTCGGTGATGCTCTCCTTGCCGTCCACCGCTCCTATCTTAAACCGATCCAGGCACTCACTGCAAAGAATTTGGTGAAGGGTATGTCCCACATTACGGGCGGAGGGATCATAGGGAATACAATGAGAGTGGTACCGAAAGGTCTGTCGCTCAAAATTGACTGGTTCGCCTGGCAGCGTCCGTTCATTTACGATCTTATCCAATCCGTAGGACAAGTCCCCGAATATGATATGACACGCACGTTCAATCTCGGAGTTGGACTGGTATTTGTTGTTGACAAAAAGAATGTTGATGCTGCAGTGAGGCTATTGAAGAGCAAAAAAGAGAAGCCGTTCGTAATGGGAGAGGTGATCTAACCAAGTAGGCAGAGTATAGAATGAAGAATTCTACATTCTGCCTACTTCATACTTTATTTCCCTGCCGCTTTTAAACTATCCATCGCAACCGATACATCCTGTATGAACAGTTTCCAGACCCCTTCATTCCGGGAGAATTCTTCCACACCTTTCTTGAATACCGCCTCTTCGATCCCTTTTTGACGGAAGAACTCCGTCACTTTAACTTGATATAACGAATCGCTCAGTTTATTCACCATCTTTTCTTTCTCGTATAACAGAGTGAGCTGGGCATACGTGGTGACCACTTCCTTACCGTACGTCCTTGTCGGTTCAGAGACACAACCGGCGGCGGAAATTCCAAAGATCAATATCCAAATTCCAATGAATCTGAATTGATTTACCAAGATATTCTTCTGACGGTCATCCGATAACTTATATCTTGTTAGCCAAAGACCGACATTCCGAGATCCAGCACCCGCCATCCGGCATCCATTTTCCGTCATTCTACGTTCGTCCATGCGCAAGTTCATCTCTTTCCTTGATTATGTAGCCTGTTCTTTCTATATTTATTGACTTTTGTAACAAAATCATTCAATTTTACCTAAAAGTAAAGGATTTTCCTAGATCTATGGCCACTACTGCAGACCTCAAAAATGGTATCTTCATCCGCTTCAACAATGAGTTACACATAGTGGAAGAACACCAGCACCGCACACCCGGCAATCTTCGGGCATTCTACCAAGTGAAAATGCGCAACATGCGTCACGGACGCGTTGTTGAGAACAGATTCCGTTCCGGCGAAGAGATCGAACTCGTCCGCGTTGAACGGAAGAAATTCTCGTACCTCTACCACGACGGACAGAGCTACAATTTTATGGATCAGGAAACATTTGAGCAGATCCCGGTCGAAGAGACATTGCTCGGCGATGGTTCAAAATTCCTGAAAGAAGGGGAGATCGTTGAAATTATGTTCGACGGTGTCACACCGGTCGCAGCAGAACTTCCGTTCAACGTGAATCTTAAAGTGACCGAG
>CALROS020000357.1:0-3155 GCA_943369855.1 Chitinophaga pinensis
AGGAGCTCCTTTCGCGAGTGCGGGCACTGGAGCGGATCAAACACAGCGAGGATGAACTCCGCCGTTCGCACCAATTACTGCAGCAGCACGCCGATGAACTGGAACGGATCAACACGGTCCTTCAGCGCGAGATCAATCAGCGCATCAAAACAGAAACTGCACTCCGTGAATCGGAACAGTACGCACGAAGCATCATCGACTGCTCCGCGGATATGATCATCACCGTGGACAATGAACGCCGCATCGTTGAATTCAACGAATCCGCCGAACGGACCTTCGGGTACACCAGAGCGGAGGTCGTCGGGAAACACGTGAACATGCTCTATGCCGATTCGGATGAAGGACGGCGTCTGCATATCACCACCATCGCCTCCGGTTCCGTGCGCGGTGAAGTGCAGAACAGGAAGAAATCGGGCGAGGTCTTCACCAGCCGGATCGCCGCTTCGGTCATCCGCAATAAGGAAGAAGCACTGTTCGGTATTGTGGGGGTCTCCCGCGATATCACCGAACAGAAGATCGCCGATGAGGCATTGCTCGAAAGCGAAGAGCGGTACCGTTTGCTGTTCACACAGTCCCCGCTCGGCATCCTGCATATCGATGCGAGCGGTGTCATCCTCAATTCCAATAAGACCGCTTCAGAGATCTTCGGTATTCCGCGCGAACAGCGGACCCCTCCGACGATCTATGATCAATTGAAACACCCCAAACTGATCGACACCATCGTCGGTTCGCTCAACGGCGAGCCGGGCATGTATCTGGGCGGATTCACTTCGGCAGCTTCCGGAAAGGAATTCACGCTCCGTTTCATCAGTCGTCCGGTGACCACCCGCGGAAGCGCTGCCGGCAGCGTCATCGCCATCGTCGAGGACATCTCGGAACAGACCGAAGTGCAGCGTCAGCTCATCCAGTCGCAAAAGCTGGAGAGTCTCGGTATGCTCGCCGGTGGAATCGCACATGACTTCAATAATCTGCTGGCCATCATTCTCGGCAACGCCGAACTGCTCCGCAAGAATGTGGAGCACGATCCGAAACTCAAGAAATATGTCAGCGGCATCATGGAAGTGGCGCACCGCGGCGGCTCCATCTCGAAACAGCTACTGCTGTTCTCGCGCAATTCATCCTTCTCGCTTCAGCCGATCTCGCTCTCGCTCATCATCGAGGAACTGCAGATGATGCTGCAGCATTTCATCCCGAAGACCATCACTATCACCACGGATATCGCCGGCGGGAATGACTATATTCAGTGCGATAAAGGTCATATCCATCAGGTAATCATCAATCTCTGCATCAACGCTCGCGATGCCATGGGTGATCACGGAACCCTTTCCATTACTGAGGAGATCGTTCAAACCTCTGCAGAAAAAAGCGGCATTATCGACATGCCCGCCGGTCAGTACGTCTCGCTTGCGGTCAGCGATACGGGACCGGGGATCGACGCCGATAACCTGAAACGGATCTTCGATCCTTTCTTCACAACGAAAGAAAAAGGGAAAGGAACGGGCCTTGGACTCTCGATCGTGAACGGTATCGTCCGCAGCCACAACGGATTCATCGATGTACGTTCCGTGAAAGGGACCGGCACGACGTTCACCCTCTATTTTCCCATGGTCGCAGGCACATCGGCAGATCATGCCGCTGCGCTTCCGGGAGAATTGATGAAAGGGAAAAAGGTCCTGATCGTTGATGATGAACCGCTACTGCTTCATATCCTCGCCGAGACCCTTGCGTCCGCCGGATTGTCCGTGCTGACCGCATCGGACGGATTTGCTGCCCTTGAGATCTTCCAAAAAGAATCAACAACGATCGATCTGGTGATCACCGATTTCAGCATGCCGACGATGGACGGTGCGTCGTTGTTCCGTGAGATGCGGAATATTGAGCCTGCAACACCCGTGATCCTCTCCTCCGGATTCCTTGATCCTGTGGTCCGCTCACAGCTGCTGAAGGACGGTATCCGGCAGATCATCAATAAGCCGTTCCGGTCCGAAGAGATCCTCCGCGCGGTTGATTCGGCATTGTTCCAAGCAGCACGCATCATTCCGTAACGAACATACTCACACAGTGCAGGGTGGACAATGGCAGAACGGAAGAGTAAGATATTGATCGTTGATGATGAGCCGGATATGCGGAAGGTGATCGACAGTATCCTGACAGAATCGGGATATGAGACATTCCTCGCGGACAATGGATCGCACGCGCTGGCACTCGCCGCCGCCGTTGTCCCCGACCTGATCCTCAGCGACATTCAAATGCCCTCCATGAACGGCTATGAACTTCTCAACACGGTGAAGACCGACTCGGAGCTCGGTAAGATCCCGTTCGTGTTCATGACCGGTGTGAATGTCGCCGCATTCGATCTGCGGAAAGGAATGGATCTCGGCGCTGACGATTATCTGACGAAACCGTTCTCATCGGAAGAACTGCTGAATGCCGTCGCATCACGTCTGCGGAAACAGCAGTTGTGGAAGACATTCACCGACGATGCATTGGAAAAGAATCAGACGGGATTCATCGTTCTCCTCTCCAATGAACTTCACATTCTCGTGATGGACATCCTTGAGCAGGCGCAATCACTCCTTGCAGGTAAGGATCCCTCGCCTGCCAATGTGGAGACCGCAGCAAAGATGATCACCCGCTCGGGGAAACGTCTCGGTCATCTCCATGAGAATATCTTGTATTATGCCATGCTCCAGGTGTGGGTGAAAGATCCGGAGAAGATCGCTTCATTGAGGAATGAATCAATGCCCTCGTATCTCTCCATTCTGACATCGGTCCTCAGCGAGAATGTCCGGGCGGTAAACCACAGCGGTGAGGTCCGTTTTGAATGCACCGACGCGGCGCTGCAGATCTCACCACCCGATTTCGGGAAGATCGCCGATGAACTGCTCGGCAATGCCTTTAAATTCTCCGGCCGGCACACTCCCATTCGTATCTCATCATCACGGCAGAACAGTATGCTCCGGCTGACCATTCAGGATTGCGGCCGCGGAATGTCGGTGGATGAGATCACACAGGTGAGATCGTTGTTCGATCATGAATCCGCTGAACAATTACGGTCCGAAAGCGGAATAGGTTTGACCATCGCCGCCACACTCACGGAATTATACGGCGGGAACATCTCGTTTGAACTCATTCCCGAAGGTGGAACGGCGGTG
>CALROS020000358.1:0-3155 GCA_943369855.1 Chitinophaga pinensis
GTCACGCCTCCGCGGCCGGATACGCTGCGGTTCAAAGAAATTTTCAGTTATTGGTATTTCCGTTGAGGGCAGTGTAAAGGAGTTCTATGGGTTCGCAAACGATATTGGATCTTATCGCTTCGACGATGGTGTTCAGTTCATTGCTGCTGATGGCAATGAGATTGAATGCATCTGTTTCAACGAATCTTTTTGCTTACAAAGGTGATCTGATTGTTCAGCAGAACCTTGTTGAGATCGTAAAATTGCTGGAGTATGATTTCAGAAAGATCGGTTATTGCAAGGATCCTTCGAAGATCCCGGATCCGACAAAAGCTATCCGTTATGCAGACTCGATCCGGATAAAGTTCTATACAGACCTCGCAACTTCAGCCAATCCTTATGGCGATGGGAATATTGATTCGCTGGACTATTACATGGGATCATTTGCTGGTGGAACCCCAAATCCATTAGACCGCTTGATATATCGAGTGGAGAACAATGCAACTCCTATAGGAGTCAATTTGGGAGTAACTACGTTTAATTTAAAATATTTCGATGTTAACAAAGCTGAGTTGCCGTATCCGATCACCAATTATGGCGCGATCGCTACTCTTCAGATCACTATCCAGTGTCAGAACCTTGCCGCACCGAGTGTATCGCAATATGCCGGACGATTCGATTCTCTTTCGCTGGGATATCAGTCGGCATATTGGAGACAGGTGCGGTTGGTTGCACGTAACTTGAGGAACCGTTAGGACGGAAAGGAGAACGTATGGGACGCGCAGCTATTTATATGATCATCGGTTTCAGTACGATCTTCCTGTTTGTCGGGAAGAACATGACCAGTGTCAGTGTGCAGGCACTGGATAATGCTTTGACCTATTATGAAGGTTCTCAGCGGTATAATATCGCCGGCGCCGGTGCAGGATTGGCATGCACTCAGCTGTTCCTTGATAAGACATGGAGAACCGGATATTCCAACGTCTCATTCAACAGCGGTACATTCACAGTTACGGTCACCGATACAACCCTGCAGAGAGTGAAGATCGTTTCCCGCGGTACCTACCAAAATGCCAGCAACACTGTTATCGTCGTTCTTCAGCCGAGTTCTTTTTCAAAATTTGCCTATTTCTCCGACAATGAACCGTCGACTATCACTTGGCAGACCGGTGATACGGTATGGGGACCATATCACAGTAATACAAAGCTGTATGCCTCAGGGACTCCGGTATTCAATGGGAAGGTAACCACTAAGAACGGAAAGAGCGGCGGTACGCCAAAATTCAACGGCGGATATGAGACCGGCGTGAGTATGCCCCTGCCGACCGATCTTGCACCGACAAAGGACTCTGCCATCGCCCGAGGACGATATCTTGCCACAATTGATACTGTCTGGGCTACATTCAATGCGGATGCCACGATAACCGTGAAAGTCGGTTCTGCTGCCGCCACCACTACTGCATTAACGACCTATGCACCCAATGGGGTGATCGCTTTTGAAGGGGCTGTTCTGAGAATAAAAGGTACTGTGTCCGGTCAGGTAAGCATCACCACATTGACCAACGGTGCCGGGAAGGGAGGGAAGGTCTTCATCGACGATGATATCAAGTATAAGACCAATCCCAGATCAAATCCATCGTCAACAGACCTTCTGGGCATTATCGCAACAAAAGAGATCCTGGTCGCCAATACTGCTGCGAATAACTCAGGCGGTATTGATATCCAAGCCACGCTGTATTCACAGACTAAAGGGCTGGGGGCGGAGAACATTACGTCCGGCGGTCTCAAAGGGTCAATCAGACTTCTTGGCGGTACGACCCAGGGAGAACGGCAAATTGTGTATTCCGGCGGTGATGGCTATACCAAAAGCTATTACTACGACGACCGGTTGATGGGCATGTCGCCTCCGGGATTCCCGTTGACCGGCGGGTTTGAGATCGTCTCCTGGCTTGAATAAAAAGGCTGAAACTGTTGACATTCTCTATGCCTTTCAATATATTCACTCCAACGTTTAATGTAACACTTTAGAATCTTGTGTAAACCTGTTATTCTAAATTAGTTGCATTCTTTTCACCTTTCAACCGTCATCCGTTATGCACGCTGCACCGACAGCATCACTGGTCATTCCTGCCGAAATTATTGAGAAAGCTCGAACTATTCTCAATCAAGTTATTGCGCAAATTCCATCGTCAACACAAGGACTTGAACGGCAGATCTTTATCGGAGACTTCGTCGAAAAACTTCCCATCGAGAATCGGCAAATGCTGAGGGCGTTTGTTGAGAGCCTTCTGTTGAGAATGCAGCTCATCAATGCATCAGATATAGATTTTGGCGGGTTTGGCGGACATGGAAAGGTGTGGTATAGAATTTTCGGTGCCAAAAAACCGGATCCGACACTCGATCTGTTATCGGTTGACGATACCAACATCCTGATCCAATCATTGATCTCCGCTCGTCAGCGTCAATATCTCTATGAAATGAAGAATCTCGATTTTTCATTCATGATCCTCGACGGAGACAAGATGCACCGCTACCGCGCCGATGCGTATATGGATCTGGATCAACTCGCATTGAACATGCGTGCCATCAACGCTACCGTCCGACCGTATAAGAGTCTCGAACTTCATCCCAATGTCACAAAGATCGTCAGTCTTTCCCATACTAAAGAAGGAATGATCCTGATCACCGGTATCACCGGATCAGGAAAGAGCACGACGCTTGATGCGATGATCGATCTGAACAATCACACGGTGGACGGGCATATTTGTATCGTCGCATCACCTATCGAATACGTTCATAAGTCAGATCGCTGCATCGTCCGCCACCGTGAGGTCGGCCGCGATGTGCTGTCATTCAAGGACGGAGCGATCCAGGCATTACGGCAGGACCCGGATATCATTATGATCGGTGAAATGCGAGATCCTGAAACGATCATGACCGGTTTGGAAATTACGGACAGCGGTCACAAAGTGTTCTCAACCCTTCATACCGCCTCGGCAGTGGAAAGTATCGACCGTATCATCGGCGAAGTCCCCCATGTGGAACAGGACCGTGTTCGGATGCGTTTTGCCGATGTCTGTAAAATGGTACTATCACAGAAACTGATCCCGTCACTGGACGGGAAACGTGTCGCTGCACGTGAGATCATGATCATGAATCCGTCGGTGCGTGCCGCG
>CALROS020000359.1:0-3152 GCA_943369855.1 Chitinophaga pinensis
GATACGCACGGTAGAATGGAATATCCTGAGAGATGCGGTCGATGATCACGGCATACTCCGTCGGTTCCCCCTGTACTACCTTGTCGATCGTAACGGCCTCCGCAACAATCCCTTTTTCTTTTTTGGAATTCACACGTTCAATGAACGCCGGCGGAAATGTATTTTCCTGTCCGTACAGGATTCCGATCTTTTTCATAATTCCCCATTGTAAGATGAAATAGAACTCTATTGAATATAGCAATTTATTGTAAATCGTCAAATTTGCGTTGTTTGGAGGGAAATCTTTCATTATGATTAAGAAAATATCTCATCTATGATACGGTCCCTTCTTCTTGCATTTTTTTTCCTTTCACAATGGACAGCGGCACAATCCGTCGTGCTCGAAGACAGTCTCTATTCTTCCTCGCTGAACTCCATGTCGAAGTATTTTATCATCCTTCCGAAGGAGTATACGAAGAATCAGGAACGATATCCGGTACTCTATCTGCTTCACGGATTGGGCGGTGACTATTCGAACTGGGTAAAATTGACCAATCTGGTACGATATTCCGACAAATACCGGATGATCATTGTTTGTCCTGACGGAAAGAACGGATGGTATTCGAATTCTGTGTTGATGAAGGATGCCAATTTTGAGGACCATATCATGAAGGATATCATCCCCGGAGTGGAGAAGAAATACCGGACGATCCAATCAAGATTCTATCGCGGTATCGCAGGTCTCTCAATGGGCGGATACGGCGCAATCAAGTTCGGTCTGAAATATCCCGGAACATTTATCTTTGCTGCAGGAATGAGTCCCTCCATTCAATTTCCGGAAGGTTTGCTCGATTCCTCCATCGTCGCACGATGGGCAAAGACATCCACCACCAATCTTCGCGAATTATTCGGCACACAGCGGACCGATGCGTGGAATGAGAATGATATTTTTTATCTTGTTCAGCGATCCGCACATGCCGCACCTCCGTATTTCTATTGTTCGGTCGGTTCTCAGGACGGCATCGTTGAACTGCCCGGACTGACACATGATCTTGCCGCTGCGCTGCGGAAGAAGAGTATCCCCTTCGAGATGCACGAAATGCCCGGCGGCCATGACTGGAAATTCTGGGACAGCGAGATCGCCATTGTTCTTCAACGCTTCAATGAAAAAATCGGAAAGAGATGATGTATCGTGAAAGAGACCTCCACAGCACATTCTGCTAGATCTGCGTTATCATCGGACAGTACATTACGCGCCAATATCCGTTTGCTCGGCAACACACTCGGTGAAGTGATCCGAGAACAGGAAGGAACTCCGTTTCTTGCGCTGGAGGAATTCATCCGCTCTTCAACAAAAGAATACCGGGCATCGCACGATCCTGAGATCCAGAAAGCGCTCACAAAGAAGATCCGTTCGTTGAACACGGTCTCCATGCGGAAATTGATCCGAGCGTTCTCCACCTATTTTCAGCTCGTGAATATTGCCGAGCAGCACCACCGCATCCAAAGAATGCGGGAACAGAAAAGGAACGGACCGACACATTATCCGCAGGGTTCATTACGGAATACGCTCCAGTTTGCGAAGAAAAAGAAAGTGACCGCCGCGGAGATGCAGCGGTTCCTTTCGCATTTGTTCATCTCCCCCGTCTTCACCGCCCATCCGACCGAATCGTTGCGAAGAACCGTATTGGAAAAGCATTCCCGTATCTGGGAGATCCTGGAAGAATTCGATCTGCATGACCTGCTCCTGAGTGAAAAGGCCGATCTGCAGCTTTCTCTGAAACGGAACATCACAAGTCTTTGGCAGACAGAAGAGACGCGAAGTTATGATATCACTCCGCTGGATGAGGTCACCAACGGGTTATTCTACTTCACGCAGGTGCTGCAGCATACCATTCCCGCATTCTACCGTGAACTTGAACAGGCACTGGCCGATACGTATCCGACACTGGTGGAAAAGATCCCATCCTTCCTGCAGTTCGGTTCATGGATCGGCGGGGACAGGGACGGGAATCCGTTCGTCACTGCCGATGTCACATGGGCAACAATGAAACGGCAGTCACATGCGGTGCTCGATCTTTACATCCGCTTGATGGATGACCTGTATGTTGTGCGGAGCGAATCAAAGAAGAATGTCTCCGTCCTTCCCGAACTGGAAGCATCCATCGCCTATGAGATCGAACAACGGAATGAGATCCATCCGCCGGGCATTCGAAACAAGGACGAAGTATACCGTATTAAGATCGCATTGATGTACCGAAAACTTCTCCGCTGCAAAAAGAAATTGGACGGAACGCTCCCGCCGAACGAGGAAGCATATGCATCGTCCAACGATTTTCTGAACGATCTTTATCTCCTGCGGAAAAGCCTCATCGCCAATAAAGGAGCATCGCTTGCGAGCGGAACATTGAACGATCTCATCCGCAATGTGGAGACATTCGGCTTCCATCTTGCATCGCTGGATATTCGTCAGCACAAGAATGTGCACACAGCGGCTGTCGCGGAGATCTATGCACAGTCAATGGTCCGGTATTCCACCTTCAACGATGCTGAACGGCTCGAATGGCTCACGAAAGCCATTGCGGATGATGTTCCATTCACCGTGAATGAGAACGGATTGTCCGATTCTGCGAAGGAAGTTTTGGCTACATTCCGAACAGTGAAGAAAGGTCTGGAAGAGATCGACCGCCGTGCCGTCCGTTCGTATATCATCAGCATGACCGAATCCCCCGCCGATGTACTCGAAGTGCTGTTCCTGATGAAGTTGACGGGATTGTATTCAGTAAAGGAACACTACAGCGGATTGAATATCGTTCCGCTCTTTGAAACGATCGGCGATCTGCGCGGTTCTGTGGAGATCATGGAATCGCTCTATACGAATCCTGCCTATACAAGTCATCTATCATACCGCTCCATGCACCAGGAGATCATGCTCGGATATTCCGACAGCAGCAAGGACGGCGGCATTGTCACATCGAATTGGGAATTGTATAAAGCACAGCGGGCATTATCCAAATGCTCCAAGAAACATCATGTTGATTGGATGTTCTTTCATGGACGCGGAGGAACGGTCGGACGCGGCGGCGGACCGGAATTCCAGGCAGTGATGGCGCTGAACGGCCACTCGATCAACGGAAAGATCAAGATCACCGAACAGGGCGAAGTTATTTCGC
>CALROS020000360.1:0-3145 GCA_943369855.1 Chitinophaga pinensis
TGATGATATCCGCCTGATACGGTTCTTCACGGCCGCTGGTCGTGGGACCTGCAGCAGTGATCTTCCATTTTCCTTCCTTTTTGATCGAGACAGGACCGCAATGATACAAAGCCTGACCGTGAAGATCAACCGGAGGATCGTTCGTCATCAAATGAGCGTGGATCGCATCGCGTCCGGTATACATCTTTCCGCTGATCAGGACCACATCGCCGACCTTCAAGGAACGCACTTTCTCTTCGGTCAGCGGAGTTTCAAGCATGATCTCCTTGCCGGAGAGAGGAATTTCCGTTCCTTTTCCCATGGTGATGACCGGAGCATCTTCCTTATAGATCCACCGTTTGATCGCACCCGTCTTCGCATCGAGTATGACCCCCTGCCGGCGGAATGCCCAGCAGTCATACGCAACGGAAACGAAGAAACTCGCCGGAAGGCGGTTCTGCACGCCGATCTTACATCCGATCAGTGTTGAATTACCGCCGAAACCCATTGTGCCGATCTTCAGATCGTTCACATGTTCCATGACATACTGTTCAAGTTCTGCAAGCGTCTGGTTCGGATTCACATCGTCGATGGTCCTGAACAGCTGCTTCTTTGCATGTTCATATCCGGATGTCCTGTCTCCGCCGATGCAGACACCGACCGCGCCGATGGCGCATCCGTGTCCCTGCGCCTGCCATACAGCGTGCAGGATGCATTTACGGATACCGTCAAGATTGCGACCGGCCTTTCCGAGATGATCCAATTCCATCGGAAGGGAATACTGAATATTCTTATTCTCGCATCCGCCGCCTTTCAGCAGCAGTTTCACTTCGATCTCGTCGTTATTCTCCCATTGTTCCCAGTGCATCACCGGAGTGCCTTCACCGAGATTGTCTCCGCTGTTCTTTCCCGTCAACGAATCGACCGAATTGGAACGGAGTTTACCCGACCGGGTGCTGTCCGCAATCGCTTCGCGGATCCATCGTTTCATCTCGATCTGGTTAGAACCGACGGGGGTATGAATGAAGAATGTGGGCATGCCGGTATCCTGACAGATCGGTCCGACATTCTCACACGCCATATCGATATTGGTGGCGATCGTTTCCAGTGCGAGAGCGGAACGGGATCCGTCTGTCTCTCGTTTCTGCGCAGTTTTGATCGCTTTACGGACATCGGGGGGAAGATTGCTGGATGTATCGGCGATCAGATCGAGAATGCTTTGTTTGAACTCGTTCATAGAACACTCCTCAACGAATATCCTCGCTCCAGAAGGTGAAATTCTCGCTTTGATTCATCAAAGCAAGCTTTGTGGGAACGACCTGCAGATTGATCTGCTGTGCAGATTCGTTGAATGAAATATCGAAGACAAATGATAGTTTAAAGTAGATGTCCGTTTCACGGTTCTTTGCTTCCTGCGCCGTCTGTTTGTTGACGAACCATGTGAATTCGGGATTGGTATTGAGGTGTATGTATGCGCGCCGGTAGCCTTTTGAATTCTTTTCCGTGAGTGTGATATACTTATTCTCCGGAACGGAAAGGGCGACCTCATTCTTCTTCGGCTGGACCAGGATCTGCGTGGATGATCTCAAACCGTATGTCTGATTATCCGCATCATATTTCACCAGATCGGCCTTGAACCAAACACTGTACACACGGGAATTGAGTTTGTTATCGCTGTAGAATTTTCTGATCTTGTTGACGTATTCGTCCTTGCTTCGCTGTATGCGGGCGTTGTATTCGGCAGTGGATTCGAATTCGTTCTTTGCGGCTGCTTCTGTTTGATACTGTTCGGAAAGTTTTTTCAGTCCGTCCCACACTGTTTTGATCACATCGTAACATTTCTCCGCCGACAGCGTTTGATTCGGGTCGTGTGTTTCCAGAACATTTTGAGAGAATGCCCGGGAACAACAGAAGACGAGTATCAAAAGAAATGTCGAAACTTTCATAGTTGTATCCTTTAATTTTCTGGTGAAATATACAACTTTTTTCGTGATTTTGTAGTAAAATCTGATGAAATTCAAGAAATGAGATGATTTACTCTATTTTCTCTTTCCGCTGTTTTCATTGTCGGCAAACAATATGAATATGTATCGGTCATTGAACCGGTATGAAGTTCATTCGATCTCCCGTCAGCGTTTCAACGCTCAGGACTATTTGACATTCTTCGGCGATGAATCTCCGCCGTCGGTGTATATGCTATTGTTGGAAGGATTGATCCATTGAATATTTTACAGGTCCTCTCGCAGTTTGAAGTGACCGGTGCAGAGACTTTTGCGGCGGCATTGGCCGACACTCAGATCGTGAACGGACATACCGTCTATATCATTTCGGATAATTTCTATACAAAAACGAACGCCTCCGTGATCACCCAGCCCATCGGCAAACGGGATATCGCTCAACGGTGGAATAATATCGCATTCTTAAAGACGTTCATCCGGGAGAAAAAGATCGATGTTGTTCACGCTCATTCCAGAGCAGCAAGCTGGGTCTGCTATTTTGCTACACGAAACGGAACAGTGCCCCTTGTTTCATCCATCCACGGAAGACAGCACCTTCATTTTTCATCGAAAATGTTCTCCGTATACGGCGAAAAAAGAGTTGCGGTCTGCAAATCCATCTACGATCACCTGAATCACGACCTGAAGTATGAATTAGATACGCTGTCACTCGTTCACAATGGTATCGAAATGTCGAAATGGAGATTCGAGAGACATGATCCTCCGAAACGAGCGAAGAAGATCGTTTCATATGTCGGCAGATTGTCCGGTTTCAAAGGGGACACACTGCTGATCATCGTGGAGAAGATCTTCCCGAAGGTGCTGGAACGCTATCCGGATGTTGAATTCCATATCATCGGCGGTATGAACGAGAAGAGCAAGATCATCCCCGCGATCGACTCCACCAACAAGAGGATGGGGAAGGAATTCATCATTGCGAAAGGATTCAGCAATGATGTTGAGCGGGTGTACCGCGATTCGGATCTGATCATCGGTTCAGGACGGGTTGCCATGGAGGCACTTGCGTGCGGATCGCCTGTTGTAGCGATCGGTGAGTCCAATTACGTCGGCATTCTTTCTGCGGAGACCGAACGGGAAGCGGTGATCACGAACTTCGGCGATCTCGATGCACGCCGTCCGATCGATGTCGAGAATTCCGTGCTGTCCAT
>CALROS020000361.1:0-3142 GCA_943369855.1 Chitinophaga pinensis
TACCATCAAGAATCCTCTCGGAAAGATCCAGCATAATCTTGAACATGTCTTTAACTCCATGAAGGTCTCAGAGATCGTATAAATGGTGAAGACTCCCGTCTATATGGACTATCATGCAACGACACCGGTCGATCCGCGTGTGCTGGAAGCGATGATGCCGTATTTTTCGGAACACTTCGGCAATGCGGCAAGTCTTCAGCATCGTTTCGGATGGATCGCTAAAGAAGCAGTCGAAAATTCCCGGAAGAAAATTGCGGATACCGTCGGCGCACGGTCTCACGAGATCATCTTTACCAGCGGTGCAACGGAATCGAACAACCTTGCGATCAAAGGTGTTGCGGATGCATATTTCTCCAAAGGGAAACATATCATCACCGTTCAGACGGAACACAAATGTGTGCTTGAGTCCTGCAGGAATTTGGAGAGCAACGGATTTACTGTGACCTATCTGCCGGTCGATCCGTTGGGAAGAGTGAGTATCGATTCCATCCGCGATGCGGTCACAGATCAGACGATCCTTGTATCGGTGATGGCGGCGAATAATGAGATCGGGACCATCCTGCCGCTGCAGCAGATCGGTGCATTGTGCAAAGAACGCGGAATTCTATTTCACACCGATGCGACACAGGCGATAGGGCGAGTGAAGATCAATGTGGAAGAGATGCACATCGATCTGCTTTCCTGTGCTTCACATAAGATCTATGGACCGAAAGGTGTCGGTGCGTTGTATATCCGTTCCCGTAACCCGCGAGTAGCGGTCATTCCGCAGATCGATGGAGCAGGACATGAGCATGGTCTGAGGTCAGGCACGTTGAATGTCGCAGGGATCGTCGGCTTCGGAAAAGCTGCTCAGATTGCAGTCACCGAGATGGAGGAAGAGAATGCACGGTTGACGTTGTTGCGCGGCCTTCTGCAGACGGAGATCACGAAGCATGATTCAATAACAGTCAATGGAGATCAGTCCAACCGACTGCCGAACAATCTCAATGTTACATTCCACGGCATCAATGCCGACAGGCTGATGACGACGATGAATGATGTTGCGGTCTCCGCCGGTTCCGCATGCACATCCGAGGAGATCGGTGATCAGGAGTATT
The DNA here is from genome assembly GCA_943369855.1 of Chitinophaga pinensis. Classification (GTDB taxonomy): domain Bacteria; phylum Bacteroidota; class Ignavibacteria; order UBA10030; family UBA8401; genus UBA8401. Next base: position 1,098 of record CALROS020000361.1, read on the forward strand.
CACACGTGCTGCAGGCGATCGGATTGGATGCCGATGCAGGAATGTCGACGATCCGCTTCGGTCTCGGACGATTTACAACAGAGGATGAAGTTCTGTACGCTGCAAAAAAGATCCATTCCGCTATAGTGTCACTCAAAGAACATTCTATTGTAGGCGCATCATGAATATCAAATTTAAGAAGTCGCAGTATATCATCGGTAACCAGGTCGAGTTCCTCAATTATATGAAGACACGGGCCCAGCTGATCCATCTTTCGAACATCTTCTTCCGGGACCTGCATTTTGCGGTGATGGAATTTTTGAAGAGGAAAAAAGTGAAGGTTGGTCAGACAGAAGCAGAAACAGTCGCACGAGAAGTTGCGTTACATTTTGAAAAGAAGAACATCCTTAAGAAACTGAACATGCAGACATGGATGTTGAATTACCCCGATTACGCCATTAAAAAAGTAAGTTAATCAAATCAGGAGAGACAATATGTCTGAAGTAATGACCCAAAATGCTCCGACCGCACTCGATGATGATATCATCCTTACGGAACGGGCGGCACAGGAAGTATTTTCGATCAAGCAGACCAACAGCATTCCCGAGACCCATTCTCTTCGTCTCGGAGTGAAGGGCGGAGGCTGCTCCGGTCTTTCATACGTTCTCGCATTCGATGATGCCGTGAAAGAGAAGGATATCATCCTTGAAAAACACGGTGTGAAGATCCTCGTCGATCAAAAGAGCATGTTCTATCTTTCCGGCACGACGCTGGATTTCACCGATGGTCTCAATGGACGCGGTTTCGTGTTCAACAATCCTCAGGCAGCAAAGACCTGCGGCTGCGGCAGTTCTTTCGGTGTTTAAACAATTCTCGCAAAGACGCAAAGTCGCAAAGGATTTAAAATTCTTTTTCCTTTTTGCGTCTTGGCGACCTGTCCCTTTGGGGCTTTGCGAGAGACCATTACGTATACAGCTTCATTTTAATATGAGAGACCAATGTCAGAAACAATTGAAGAATTAGTATCCCAGGAATATAAATACGGATTCACGACCAACATCGAGACCGACACGATCCCTCCCGGATTGAGCGAGGATGTCGTCCGTTTGATCTCGAAGAAGAAGAATGAACCCGAGTGGCTCACTGAATGGCGTCTGAAAGCTTACCGCACATGGCTCACGATGGAAGAACCGCGCTGGCCGAATCTGAAATATGCGAAGATCGACTATCAGTCTGTCAGTTATTATTCGGCACCGAAACAGATAAAGAAACTGAACAGTCTGGACGAGGTCGATCCGATCCTGCTCGAGACATATGAGAAGCTCGGCATCTCGCTGACGGAACAGAAACGCTTGAACGGTGTTGCGGTGGATGCGGTGTTCGATTCCGTGTCTGTTGCAACAACATTCAAAGAGACACTGAAAGAGAAGGGGATCATCTTCTGTTCCTTCTCCGAAGCAGTGCATGAACATCCCGAACTGGTGAAGAAATATCTCGGTTCGGTCGTTCCCTATGCGGATAATTATTTCGCAGCGCTGAACTCCGCGGTGTTCAGCGACGGCTCGTTCTGTTACATCCCGAAAGGTGTCCGCTGTCCGATGGAACTCTCCACGTATTTCCGCATCAACGCATCGAACACCGGTCAATTTGAACGGACGCTCATTGTGGCGGACGAGGGAGCATACGTCAGCTATCTTGAAGGCTGCACCGCTCCGATGCGCGATGAGAATCAGCTCCATGCCGCTGTGGTTGAACTGGTGGCGATGGACAATGCCGAAGTGAAGTATTCCACCGTCCAGAACTGGTATGCCGGGGACAAGGACGGCAAAGGCGGTATCTATAATTTCGTTACGAAGCGCGGCAAGTGTGCCGGTGTGAATTCCAAAATATCGTGGACGCAGGTCGAGACCGGTTCGGCGATCACATGGAAATATCCTTCCGTCATCCTGCTCGGCGACAATTCCATCGGCGAATTCTATTCCGTTGCCGTGGTGAATAACCGTCAGGATGCCGATACCGGAACGAAGATGCATCACATCGGAAAGAACACGCGCAGCACGATCGTC
>CALROS020000362.1:0-3133 GCA_943369855.1 Chitinophaga pinensis
AGTGACTGCGCATTATTTTGAATTCGGCGGACGGAAATTCCTTGCCATGTTCTCCGGTGCAGGCACTCCTCAGGTCGCCCGTATCGTTGATATCACCTCGGGAGGATTGTCTTCCTACGTTGCAGGAATCACCGCATCGCTCGGCAGCTACACTAATGCGAACGGGACCGGTGAAGTATTTTATAGTGCAGAAGATACATCGTTGTATGTCCTGGCCACGAATAACGGCGTCGGGAAATTCTCCATCACTCAGTCCGCACCGGTGGTAACATTCAATACCCGTGCGCCATATATTCCGAGAGCGGGCGAGCCCGATACTGTCTATATGAATGTCCTGAGCATGAAAGGGATCGCAAGTTCCTCATTGACGTATTATGGATTTGCTACTGCATCCAGCGATGCTGCCGGTGCAGATTCTGCCAATGTTGCGATGTCCGTATTCACCAGCCGTATCTACCGCGGTATCATCCCCGGTGCAGTGAACAGAGACGGTCGGAGAGTGGCATATAAAGGCGGAGCGACCGACAATTCCAACATCAATTTTGTTTCAGCACAGATCGGCGGCTACTTTGCCGGAACAACGAAAATGTCCTACAAGAACGGACCGAGGGATATCGATTCCACCGGAGGTCTGTTATGGAGTCAGTACGCAATCCGTATATCGGGTGTGGTCACTCGAGAGGACAGTATCGCTCAGGTGATCAATCTTGATGTTGTTCTGCAGGATTCACTCGGCGGAGCAACGGTGTTCAGCCCGCTCTATAACGGCGTTGCAGGATTGAAAGTAAAACGCGGTAATAAATATGAAGTGGAAGGAAGGATCGCAGCGAACAACGGACTCTTCCAGGTGCGCGAACAATCAACAGGTCATCCGACACCGAAATTCACCGATCTTGGTCCGGGCGTACCGCCTGTTCCGAAGAAGATCACACTGGGCGATCTGAAATTCACAGGACTCGGCGAACAGTTGGAGAATGTCCTTGTGGAAGTGGCGAATCTGCGTCCGACGGTCTCGTCGCTTGCGTGGCCAGCGATCGATGCAGCCAGCACCGGCACGAATATGACCGTAACGGATAATGGTATCGACAGTGTCACTATGAGAATCTATCACAATAAGAGCGATCTGCGCGGTGAACCGATTCCGTCCCCATGGAAAAAGGTCATCGGTATTGCCGGCCAATTCGATGCGACCGCAGTGAAAGATTCTTTGTATCAGATCCTTCCGCGGGACCGTGCTGACTTCTTCGTCTCACCGACCCTTCCGTTGACATTCGAACAGAATAATGTCGATTTCACCTTCACCGATTTCAGCGGTGCGGTTGCAACTCGCATTCCGAATCCTCAGGTCAGCGGCATCAACACCACCGGCAATGTCATGAAGATGGTGAAAGGTGCGGGCGATCCGTGGGCAGGTTCGTATCTGACCCTGCTTGCTCCCATCAAATGGGATGACAAACGGACATTCTCCGTGAAGGCGTTCATGCCGAAGGTCGGTTCCAAACTCCTCTTCAAAGTAGAGAACCTCAGCAACGGCGCGATCAATATGGAGAAAGAAGCTGTCTCCACGGTCGCGAACGCATGGCAGGAATTCACATTCGACTTTTCCGCGATCGATACAAGCAAGACGTATCAGAAGATCGTCGTGATCGGGGATCTCGGAACAGTGGGTGACGGTTCTGCGAACTTCACGTATCTGATCGATGAGATCAATTTGGTGAAGAGCATACCGGTGCTTCCGCTGGATTTCGAACTCAATTCCGTCAATTATGACTTCGTGAATTTCGACGGCGGTGCAGCGACACGCGTCGCAAATCCGCAGAGCAGCGGGATCAATACCAGTGCCTTTGTCGGTAAGATGGTCAAAGGAGCAGGTCAACCATGGGCAGGTGCGTATCTGTCAATGGCGCGTCCGTTCGACTTCACTGTAAATAAACTCTTCTCCGTAAAGGTGTTCATGCCGAAAGTAGGAGCAAAACTCCTTCTGAAAGTTGAGAACCAGACCGACGGTGCCGTCAACTTTGAACGTGAAGTGACAGGAACGGTCGCGAATGCATGGGAAGAACTGAAATTCGATTACAGCGCGGTCGATACCGGCAAACGGTACCAGAAACTCGTGCTGATCTTCGATAACGGAACAGTCGGTGACGGTTCCGCGAACTTCACATATCTGTTCGATGATGTCAAATTGCTGCCGCCTCCGCCTCCGGCGATCCCCGGTGTGAAACCGGTCTTCCCGATCTGGGCAAAGACGAAAGCCGCAGGAACATTCCCGCTCGCATTCTCCACAGGGACCTTCGAACGGGGTCTGGCTGCCGGTGTTGTGGACGGTAAGAACCGTGTCTATGTCGTATCACGCACAGGCGGACCGAAAGTGATCATCTACGATGCAGCTACCGGCGACAGTGTCGGTGTCGTCTTCCAAAGCACCACTCCCGCAAGCGGAACATTCCCGCTCAATGCAGTGGAAGTCTCGGATGACGGAGTGATCCTTGCTTCCAATATGACGACCGATGCAGCAGGTTCTTCATTCAAGGTCTACCGCTGGAACAAAGAGACCGATTCCGTGAAGACCGTGATCGATTATAACGGTGCAGGACTTCCCGCCGCTTCGCGGCTCGGCGATATGTTCAGCGTCTATGGAAAAGCATCCGACAATTCATTGACAGTGTATGCGGCCGTTTCCGGTCAGGCGAACGTTGTTAAATTCACCACATCGGATAACGGGAAGACATTCACACCGACCGTTCTCGTACTGAGCAACGGGGCAATGGGAACTCAGCCGAATGTAGTGCGTGCTGCGGACGGATCGCTCTATGTGAAATCCTATGCAAAAGGACTCACCATTCACGATTCGACCGGTGCATTGAAAGATACCATCTCCGGCAGCCTGGTCGGTTCCGACGGTACCAACATCAAAGCATTCAGCCGCGGTGCACAGAAATACGTGATGGTCTATTATCCGAACGACGGCGGTGCATTGACCGACGAGCGTTTCAGCGTCATCAATGTGACCAACCCGAAAGTTCCGTTCATCGAATTCAATTCACCGTCGATCGGTAACGTTACGAACGGTAACGGGACCGGTGCTGTTGATATCATCATGAAGGATTCCAACGCAGTGTTCTATCTGATG
>CALROS020000363.1:0-3120 GCA_943369855.1 Chitinophaga pinensis
AATCTTTGTAATTAATTAATGCTCTCTGCCACAAAGACACGAATGTGTGTAAAAAATTAGACCCACAAATTACTGATCATCTTTTGTGGGATTTTGTGTCTTCGTTCGTGGCGAAGTTCTTTCGCTGCCACAATAACACTAAGGCACGAATGTGTGTAAAAAATTAGATCCACAAATTTTGATTTCCTTTTGTGGGATTTTGTGTCTTCGTGTTTTAGTGGCGAAGCTTTTTTGCTATCTGCCACAAAAACACCAAGACACGAATGTGTGCTAAAAACCATACCCACAAATTTTTAATTTTCCTTTGTGGGATTTTGTGTCTTTGTGCCTTTGTGGCGAAGCTCTTTCATAGCCACAATTTTTGCCGGTGTCATGCCTTGACTACGCTCGGCATGACAAACAAATTTAATTCACTGATAGTGCGAGAATGTATCGGACAGCGGGAAGAGGGTCTTCTGCTGATGAGGAACGCTGGTGATGGACCGGAAGAACTAGTTGTCAAAATATTGCGCTTCTTCGCTCTTGAAGATCTCGATCACTTCTTTCGGTGTCTTCGCGTCCAGCAGGCGTTTCCGGAAATCCTCTTTGTTCATCAGACGGGAGATGCGGCTGAGCAGTTTGATGTGCGGACCGACCATGCTGTCCTTGCCGATGAGCAGGAAGATGAGGTGGACCGGCTGCTCGTCCAGTGATTCGTAATCGATCGCTTGTTCGGTGATGGCGAATGCAGCAACAATGTCGAGCACAGCGTCGCTCTTCCCGTGGGGGATGGCGAAACCGTTTCCAACACCGGTGGACATGATCTTTTCCCGTTCGAAGATCGCTTCGCGGACTTTCTCGATATCCGTGATGCGGTTCGAGTGGTTCACGATGGCGATCATCTCGTTGATGATCTCGTCTTTGGAAGTCCCTTTGAGTTTTACCCGTACTACTGATTCGTCTAAGATATCACTGATCTTCATGGTATGCTGCTCTCCAAGCTGTCAAAATCCTGCAACGTTTTTCAAAAGTATCTTCAATATACTATTTTCACGGTGGAAATGGAAGAATTTTTCTCGGGATACCCCTGAGATATCTGATTTCAGTAGTCAGACGACAGACAAAACATTCATCCATTGGGGATGAAAGAACAGGGTCTGTCTACTGACTACTGTTCTCTGAATACTCGTTCTTAGTCCTTCGTGTCCCGCCATTCGATGATCTTCTCCTCATACTGCGCCAGAAGGATCTCCGCAAGTTCCTGGTCCGCCGATTCGGCGTGGACGTGGAATGTCGGTTTCGCCCGGTCCGGCCACATGAGAACGGATGTGGATTGTTTCTGATCGAGAATGAGTTTAACACCGTCCAGCAGAATGCGATGCGGCTGACTGTCGGTATCCTTCATCAGATAACGCATCACACGTCCTTTTTTATCCCACGGAACATGGATGGTCTTCTTGTTCATGTGCAGTTTCGGAACCTGTTTGTCCAGCGCACCGAAGCGAGTGTTGGCAACGGCGAGCATTTCGAGGATCTTCGCGACCGAATACATACCGTCGCTTGCAAAGAGGAAATCGGTAAAGATGAATCCGCCCTTGGTTCCGCCGACGAATTTGATATCGTCCTTCGTCGCCGCTTCCATCAAGGAGAGATGACTGTCGCGAGTCTTCACGACCGACACACCCATATGTTCGGCGATGAGATCGATCTCCGCTGAAGCAGTGATGGGGACGGCGATCTTCTTCACTTCGGGATAGACCGTCAGGAAGAGGTGTGTAACGAGTGTGAGCAGACGGTCCGTATCGATGAACTTTCCGTTCTCATCCACAATAAGGCAGCGTTCAGCGCCGGCGTCGAGGATGAATCCGATATCGTATCCGAGTGAAGTGACGATGTGGGAGAGCTGTTCCACATTCGTGTCGAATTCCTCGAGTGTGCGTGTGATCTTTTTAGAATCGAGATACGCGTTCTGCGAAAGCACCTGCGCATCGAACGAGCCGAGGATGTTCGGGAAGATGGAGGAAGCGATACCGCTTGAATAGTCCACGACCATTTTAAATTTGGACTGCTGGATAGCATCCACATTGATGGTGGAGAAGAATTTCTGGATATAACTTTCCTGAGCGCGTTCCGGGAAAGTGACGCCGCCGACATCGTCCTGCTTCGCGCGCGGGAAATCCTCGCCGAAGAAGAGACGCTCGAGCGATTTGGTCTTGCTCGTCGGTAGGTCCTTACCTTTGGAATCGAAGAAGATGATGTCGGAAAGATTCTTGTCGAACGGTGATTTGCGGACGTGAATGCCGCCGGAGTGTTTTCCGCTGCGGAGTTCCTGTCTAAGGATCGGAATGGAGACCGCGCGGAGATCGCCGGCATCAACACCTGCGGACATAAGTCCGCACATGATCGCACGGTTCATCATTCGTGAGACGTTGTCAGAATCGCGGCTCATCAGGATGGTCTTTCCTTTGCCGACGAGTCCGCCGAATGCAGCGCCGATCTTCGCGCCGAACTCGGGGTTCATTTCGATGTTGGAGAGTCCGGTGATGCGCGCATCGGTGAAGAGATCCTTCAGCCATTTATCTTCCCACACGAGCGAGCGGGTGAGCACGGCTCCGTCTTCGACCTCTTTTTCCGGCCAGAGTTTGATATTCGGAGCAAGACGCGCTTCTTTCCCGATAATGCACTTGTCCGAGATATAGACATTGTCATTGATGATGGCATAATCGCCGATATTGCACCACTTCGCCACAACGCAGGAAGAGAGTTCAGCGCCTTTGCCGACGGTCGTGTCGGACCAAATGACGGAGTTGCGGATGACCGCACCGTCATCGATCACACAATCGTTGCCGATGACCGATTTGATGATCTTTACGTTCTTGCCTATCTTGCAGTTCCTGCCGATGAGCACGGTTCCCTGAAGATTCTCCGCCGATGTTTTGATCTCGGTGTTCGGTCCGACATACGCGCTTCCGACACGGTTCCCTTCATGCTGCAGTTTCACACCGTCGTCGAGCGCGTCCAGATGCGCTTCCTGATATTCATTCAGATTCCCGACATCGCGCCAGTATCCTTCGGCGATGTAGCCGTATAATCCCATATCCTGTTCAAGCATTGCGGGGAAGAGGTTCTTGCTGAAATCGA
>CALROS020000364.1:0-3113 GCA_943369855.1 Chitinophaga pinensis
TCTTTTTGGGATTTCGTGCCTTTGTGTTTTTTGCTAAAGGCATCCCTTCGGGTGTGGCAAAGCTCTTTTCTTCTTTTGCCACCAAGGTACAAAGACACAAATGTGGAGAAAAATACATTTCACAAATTTTCGGATCTTTTAGATCAATAACATATCTATGAAATGACATTCGCCTCAAGTTCCAACTGAACGCCAAAGACCGATTCAACTCCTGCCTGTATCTCTGTTGCTAACTGCAGCAGGGCCTCTACAGTTCCATGATAATTGACGAGCGCCAACGTGTGATTCTCCGAGATCCCGACGCCGTTCTTCTTCGTCCCTTTTTTAAATCCCGCCTTTTCGATCAGCCAAGCCGCCGGGATCTTTTTCTTCTCTTCAAAAGGAAATGTCGGCACGGGCGAACCGTCACCGATCTTCGACCACACATCGCCGACGCGCTGCAGAACAGCGGCATCGACGATGGGATTCAGGAAGAATGAACCGACAGACCGTGTGTTCGGATCGTTCGGATCGATCACCATCGATTTTTTCTTCCGGAGTCCGATGACGATATCGCGGACCGCGGTCAATGAATCGCGTCCGTCGGCAAGTGATGAAAGATCCACCGATGCATCAATGATCTTCTTCACTTCCGGATAATGGATAGTGGGGCGGCCGTTCTTCTTCAATCGGAATGTCACCGCGGTGACGATATATTTCCCGGCGTCGGTCGTTTTGAATCTGCTCGTGCGGTATGAGAAATGACAATCGGCATTAAGGAACGTAATTTCATTCAGCGTTGTCCGTTCAAGCACTTTCACCGATTCGATCGTGTCCTTCACTTCTTGTCCATATGCTCCGACATTCTGTATCGGCGTTGCACCGACGCTTCCCGGAATTCCCGAAAGACATTCCAATCCGGAGAATCCTTTCTCCACCGTCGTGCGGACGAACGATTCCCAATCCTCCCCCGCATGAGCAGTGACAAGGATGTCATTTCCGTCCTCAACGAATGCGATTCCTTTCATTCCGATCTTGAGCACACATCCCTGATACCCGGCATCCGAAAAGATGGTATTGCTGCCGCCGCCGAGAATGTGCGCCCGAACTTCCCTGCCCGCGGCAAAACGGAGCGCATCCTGCAGTTCGTAGACGGAGGTGCATTCGCAGAAGAAATCGGCGGGACCGCCGAGGTTCAGCGTGGTGTACGGTCTCAGTTCGATATGTTCTTTAATGGAAAGCATTTTTTACATTCAATAGAACGCGCCCGCCTGACCGACGATTGAAATTCAAGGTCAGTCGGGCAGGGATCAGACGGATCCGGCGGATGTACACATATAGAGCAACAATACTACCGGAGCTTTGCCCCTTTTTGCGCCCACCAGGAGTGGATCTCGGGAACGAGTCTTCCGGCTTTCACCGCAGGATCGGTCGAACAGAGTGTCAGCACTTCCTCATATGATGCACAATTAAAGATGAAGATACCGCGAAGATCTTCATCATATCCCATCGGTCCGGCAATGTCCATCTTTCCCTCATTATAGAGACGAAGGATGTTCGCCAAGTGTCCTTTTTGGATGTCGGCGGCGGTCACCGAATCTTGATCCCTGTTCGGTCCTTTTTTCAGCAGGACGAGGAAATACTCCTTCATCTCGCCATCCTTCACTTCTTTCTTCTCTTTCTCTTTCACTAACAGCAGTGGACCGGAAACTGTTGCATTGTCTTTTATTTTTTTGTCTTGAGGGAAAACGAACATTGCGATGCTGAGCAAAAACAATATGCCGTATTTCATGTGTTATCCGTATGTATTTATTTGCCACGGACTAAAGTCCGTGGCTGTAATTTTTATCCGTGTGAATCCGTTCTTTCCGTGTCATCCCTGCCCGACTGACTTAAAATATTCAGCGTCGGTCAGGCGGGCGTGTTCTATCAGCACTACTGCATCGCGGCTTTGCGTATCCTGTCCATTAACGCCAGTCCGATGCCGTCCTCGCTCACCTGTTCGCAGTAGATGGTTTCCATGTCGTGCGCATCGCATTCGCGGAAGAAATGGAAGAGCGACCGTGCATACTCTTCTTCGTTCCGGCAGATCTTTTTCATTCCGAAAGTGCTTTTCCCGACGGACCGGAGACCGATATATGCCGACTTCTTCATCGGCACTGTTTCACTTACACCGCTGACGATGAAAACGTATGCGAACGGAGAATAATGACGGTATTTCACTCCGGGGCTCTTCGGTACTTTCGTCTGCTGCTTCTGCAGTCTGGTGGAGGAAATTACCTCCCGCAGCTGCTCAAGCGTTACGCCTCCGGCGCGGAGAATGACGGGAGAACTTCCCGTACAGTCCACGACGGTCGATTCAACACCTACACGCGACGGATCTCCTTTTAAGATGCAGGGGATCCGTCCGTTCAGATCGCTCTTCACTGCCTGCCATGTTGTAGGACTCGGCGAGCCGGAAAGATTCGCCGACGGCGCAGCGACCGGGACTCCGCATGCGTTCAAAAATTTTTGCGCGAGTACGTGCTTCGGGATCCGCACTCCGACCGTAGAAAGTCCGGAGGTGACCAACGATGAGATCCTTTTGTTCTTCGGAAGCACGAGCGTGAGCGGTCCGGGAAAGAACTCCGTGATCAGTTTCTCCGCATGCTTGGGTATAGACGAAACAACAGAGGGGATCTGTTCCACTGAACCGACGTGGACGATGAGAGGATTGTCCGACGGACGTCCTTTCGCTGCATAGATCTTCTTCACAGCGTCGGATTCGAATGCATTGGCGCCGAGTCCATAGACGGTCTCCGTCGGGAATGCGGCGACATTATTCCGTGCGATGATCTCCGCTGCTGCGTTGAATGAAGTGGTGATGAGGGTCCGCATGCTTCTAGAATCCCACCTTGTATTTTTTCTTTTTCGGCTCCGCCATTAATCTGCGGATCGCATCAAAGACGATCTTGATGTTTTGATCATGGGTCTCATATTTCCGTTCCAATCCCTCCAATTTTTTTATCAGCGCACTGTTCGATGAAAGGAGTTCCGGGAGTTGTACAAATGTGCGCATAATGGCGATATTCACCTGAACAGCACGCTTACTTTTGAGAACGCTTGAAAGCATTGCCACTCCTTGTTCGGTAAAA
>CALROS020000365.1:0-3104 GCA_943369855.1 Chitinophaga pinensis
ACCAAGTCCGCCGCGGTCCGAATCCGCCGCGATCGGATAGAATTTGTACGGAGGACGTTTGTATTTGCCGTCCTTCGAATCGTCCATCACAAAGAATGTTTCAAAATCCGAATTGTTCACACCGCGGCCGAAATATCCGTACCAGTAACCGTTCCATTCCGGTCCTTTGCCGAGAGCCGCGGGCCATACCACAGGGAACGACATCGAATCACGGTTGATGGCCGGGGTCTTGAGAGGGTTCTTGTCATTCATATAACCCGGAACCGGTTCAAATCCCCAGATCATTCCCGTCACCGGATCTTTCGCCATCTCTTCTCGGTAGGAAGTTTCCAGCGGATGGATCGGCTGATTGTAATGCGTCACCGCAGTATCGATCTCCGCCGCCACAAGCACCGACACACCGTCGAGATACTGATGACCGGAACCTTTCGGCCATTCAAGCGAAGGAGAATAGGGCCATTGTCCGACCTCGCCGTTGGTGAAATAGAGGGTCCTGATCAGGTTCCCGTCCATTGTTCCCTGGCGCCGGTATTGATATTCACCTTTCGGTTCGTTCCTGTAGGCCTGGATCTTCGGATCGACCTGCGCATGCAACGGAACTGCCGACATGACGGCGAAGAATAAGAATGCTGCAAATGTATAGTTGAACTTCATTGTACGCTCCTGAACGTATTTTCTAAAATCCGATATTCACGCCAAACCGTACCTGGCGCGGGTTCGAAAAACTTGTGGGATTATTCTGAAACTCTGCAACGGTATTCACACCGACGATCTTCTTCGCATTCTGTGCCGTCAGCAGATCGATATTGGCACGGCCGCTCCACGAATCGACATTCACTTCGTTCTTGATATCGAGCACGTTATAGACAAGCATGAACACGGAGAAATTCATCCCTTCATACTGAAAATTCTTTTCGGCACGAAGATCAAGATTGAACGTGGAAGGTTTCAATCCGCCGTTCTCGATACGGATGAGCGAAGCGCGGTTCGATTCCGTGTACGGGAATCCGTTGCCGTATTGGAAGATCAAACCGGTCGTCCAATTGCCCATCTCGCCGACGGTCAGATTCAGGTTCAGTGTTGAACGCTGATCCCAGCTCAGCGGTGCGAGCTGTTTGCTTGTTTCGGTCGGGGGATTCGTCTGATTATTATAGAAGACGGACTGAGGATCGGATGCGTCACCCTCGGCGATCTGATACGTGTAGTCGGCTCTCAGGCTGAAATAATCCGCAAAGCGTCTGTCCAGCGAAAGGATCATACCGCGCACACTGCCGTAATCGCGGTTGATGTACCGAGCGTATTTCACGCCTTCGGTGGTATTGAGGATCTCCATACCGAGCAGATTCCTGATATCCCTGTAATAGATGGTGAAGTCGACGCCGATGTTCTCGAAGAGCGCCTGCTGCAGACCGAGTTCATACGTGGTGGTCCGCTGTGCATCGAGGTTCGGATTTCCCATCTGAGCGGAGAGCGATCCCGAGGCGCCGGACTGGACCAGGTAATCGGAATTGCTGTAGAGATTCTCGAAAGTCGGTATCTGGAAGAAATGTCCGTACGAGAAATGGATGATCCCCTGTTCCGTGATCGGGAACGATACGCCCAAGCGCGGACTGATCTGGAATTTTGATGATGCCCATTTCAGCGGATGTGCATCGCGGCTTGCCTGCGTGGTCACTTCCTTCGGCGGACTGGTCGGATCGATGAGATACTTTGATTTCGGATCGAAGTAATCGCCGCGGACACCGATGTTGATGATCATATCCCCGTATTCCATCTTATCCTGGATATATGCGGAGGCTTCCTGCGGACGTTTGTCGTACATCTGATTTCCGATCGAACCGACCAACGGGTATGTGAGCGTCACGAATGTGATCCCGAGACTGTCCCGTTCATAGGTGGTGATATTCATTCCATGGTTGAAGATATGATGCAGCCGTCCTTCAACACCGGCTCCGATCTTGTGGTTCTTTGACAGCTGTGATGAGATCGACCACTGGCCGATCACGCTCTGATTGTTCGATTCATACCGGCCTGAGTTCATTCCGCCGCTGTTGAATGTGTACGGTGAATATGTTCCTCCCTGCGAAGGATTGACATACCGTTTATCGTTCGGATCTTCGAACACGTATCCTTTTTGACGGTAGTTGTTCACGGAGAATTTAAGGGTCTGGAACGTGCTGACATCGATCACATGACTGATCTGGAAAGTGTTGATCGTGTTCCGGCCGTAATGGCTCATGATACCGTCCGGTGTCAGGCGGTATGCATGGTCGTAATACTTATTGTAATTGTCCTCAAAGAAATACCCGTAAGTGAATTTCAATGATCCGAGCGCATAGGTCAATTTGCCGTTGAATGAATATTTCCGCGACGGGTTCATCGGCACATAGGCACCGTCACCGGTCTTGGTCATGCGATAGAGGTTTTGATCGTTGTCCGTCACCAGATTCGGATCGGTCAGCACTGTTCCCACGGGGACCACGATCTGATAACCGAACGGATCGAGCACCGGAAGGATCTGGTCGCTGATGTTGAAGACACGTTTCCCGAAGAGGAAACCCTGATCGTTCACATACCGGCCGGTCACAAAGAAGGTCAGGTTGTCATCGATCCCGGTCGGTCCGCTCAGACTCGCCTGGAAATTCTTCGATCTGCTCACGTTGAATTTATCAAGGTTCAGATATGTGTCCGTATGCGATGTATAATAGTCGCCGAAATAGGTGGAGAGCGATCCGGCAAATTTGCTGGTGCCGTCCTGCGTGACAATGTTCACCACGCCGGACATCGCCTGTCCGTATTCCGCATTGAATGTTCCGCTGATCACTTCCATCTCGCGGATGGAAGAGTTTTCCGGAGTGAATCCGGTGCTGCCGTTCGCAGGATTATTGATCGGCATACCGTCGATCAGATACGCTACTTCTCCGGTCCGTCCGCCGCGAAAATGCCCACCAACAACACCAGCCTGCAGGTTGATGATTTGGTTGATATTTTCCACCGGCATCACTTTGATCTCTTCCGAAGAGACCGTTACCGAGGATGAGGTCAGGTCCTTCTGCACGAGAGGCCGTTCCGCCTGGATCACCACTTCCTGCCCGATCACTTCC
>CALROS020000366.1:0-3096 GCA_943369855.1 Chitinophaga pinensis
AAAAAGCTGAAGATCTCATCGATCGAGCTTCTGGAAAAGGCCGCGAAAGAAGGAAAGCTTGAGAAACTGGAAGGTTTCGGAAAGAAGACCGAAGAGAATATCCTGTTAGGGATCGAACAGGTGCGCAAGCATGCATCCAAATTCCACATTAATGTTGCTGAACGGTCCGCGCAGGAGATCTTTGGTGCGGTGAAAGCTCATAAAGGGATCATTCGGGCAGAGATAGCAGGAAGTCTCCGAAGGCGAAAAGAGACCATCGGTGATATCGATATCGTCGTTAGTGCAAAGAAAAGTGATGTGCAGGCGATCATGAAGGTCTTTACATCACATAAGAGCGTCGAACGTATTACGGGAGAAGGCGAGACCAAAGCGAGTGTGGTCCTTGATTCAGGAATCAATTGCGATCTGCGTGTTGTCGATGACAAGGAATTCCCGTTTGCATTGAATTATTTCACCGGAAGTAAAGAACATAATGTCAGGATCCGTTCATTGGCCCGAGAGAACGGCTGGAGTTTGAATGAATACGGGTTTAAGGACCTGGAAGACGAAGAAAAAGGCCGAAAATCCAAGAAGATCGTCAAATGTCTTACTGAAGAGGATATTTATAAAGCGGTAGGATTGGAATTTGTTCCGCCTGAATTGCGTGAGGATCTTGGAGAGGTTGAAGCTGCACAGAAAGGCTCACTGCCTGAATTGGTCACATATGAGGATATCCGCGGTACATTTCATTGCCATACCAATTACAGCGACGGACAGAATACGCTTGAGGAAATGGCTGCCGGTGCCAAGAAACTTGGATGGGAATATCTCGGCATCGCTGATCACAGCAAAGTTGCAGCGTATGCGAACGGACTCTCTGAAGAACGGGTAAAAAAACAGCATAAAGAGATCGATGCGTTCAACGCGAAGAGCAAAGGATTCCGGCTGTTCAAAGGGAGCGAAGTAGATATTTTACCGAACGGCGATTTGGACTTTAATGACAAGGTGTTAGCATCGTTTGATTATGTCGTAGCTTCGGTCCATAGCAGCTTTAAGATGACCGAGGCGGATATGACGAAGCGGATCATGAAAGCTCTCAAGAACAAACATGTGACGATGCTGGGTCATTTGACCGGTCGGTTATTGCTTGAGCGTGACGGATATCCGCTGAATCAGACGGAGATCATCAATGCAGCGGCTGATCTTGGAAAGATCATTGAGATCAATGCGCATCCGATGCGGTTGGACCTGGACTGGAGAATGGTCAAATATGCAATCAGCAAGGGTGTGCTGATATCCATTAATCCCGATTCGCATGTTGTATCAGGGTTGACGGATGTCAGGTATGGTATTGGAATAGCACGGAAGGGGTGGTGCGAAAAGAAAAATATTCTGAACACTCGGAATGTGAAGCAGGTTGAATCATATTTCAAGAAGTAAGCGGATCAATTTAGAGGGATAAGTTAACTTAACATAATCTATATTATATCTATTATGCAAATGCAAATTATCAAGGAATAAGCCTATTTCTCATAATCAATTTCACCGTTGAATGTATTCACAGCGCTGCCGGTTAACGTCACTTCTGAAAAATTTTCTCCGTTTGATCTGAATCCTATCTCAAGAAATTCTCCGCTCTGCACTTTTACTTTTATAGGACTTGTCATTCCATATTTTACGGAGCTCAGCAATGCACTCGCTACCGATCCGGTCCCGCACGCCAAAGTTTCATCCTCAACTCCTCGTTCGTAAGTCCTTATTTGAATCAAGTTAGCATCCAGCCGTGCAACGAAATTCGCGTTGACTCCTATCGGTTTGTAGACCTCATGATAACGGACCGCCCGGCCGAGCCGGAATATCTCAGTCTTCTCCAGCGGACCCAATCCTTTATTGTCGTCTAAAAAGATCACCGAATGATCGGTACCGGTATTCAGATAATTCGCAGTAATAATCCCGCTGTCAACATTCAACTGCTGATCGGTCCGATGTCCGTGCGGAGTTTTCATTGTCAGCGTATATCTGGTCGATCCTAGGCGTTCAACAGTATAGATATGTCCAAATCCTTCGAAGGTAAATACCGAATTAGTGACAATTCCATTATCGTATGCGAATTTTGCGATACAACGGCCGCCGTTACCGCACATACCGGCATTGGATCCGTCTGCATTATAATATTTCATTGCAAATGCTGAGGAATCGTGGTTTTCTACCAATAATAATCCATCAGCACCGATCCCGAGACGTCTGTTACAGACTGTGACGGCAAAATTAGCCGCATCCTTGATGATGCCGCGGCGGTTGTCGACCACAACAAAGTCATTGCCGGCGCCGCTCATTTTTGTGAATGGAATTCTCATGGGATTTCCTCTAAACGAACTTGCCAAGTCATTATAACTTGGCAAGTTAGATCGTCTTATTTATTGTGGAGGTGCGGGGATTCGAACCCCGGTCCGAAGTAGAAACCAATAGACCGTCTACATACATAGTTCAGTTTTTTATCTTGATTCCGGACTCATGACTGAACTCATAACATCCGGACTGCAGCCAAGGGTTTAGATCTCACCAATGTTACCCTGACGGAACATCAGCTATCCTGACTGAGTCGACGCCGTTACAGAACCATCAGGAGAGCTCTGTATTGGCGCTCGTGGCTAATTAAGCGGCGAGTGCGTAACCGTAGTTATCTGCATTTATTGTTTTGCCCTGAGATTTACGTGCGTAAAGGCGTGCACGGTATGCAAATCCATCCATTCCCGACCCCGTCGAAGCCAAAACACCCCCATTGGATCACTACTGGACTACTACAATTTACAAATCAGAATTGAGAGTATCAATGAATTGTCTGATTGTTTCTATACGGTCATTTTCCTGCTTCTTTTCGAGCGTGAGGATGATATTCCTCAGCATTCGCTCCAAAATCTGCTTATTTGAGACCGGTTGAAGGTATTCCTCTGAAAAATTGAATCCGAGATTATTCACGATCGCTTCACAATCCGTCCGGGAAAGGATCTTTCCGCCGTTGAACGGATCGAAGAACACATGAGTGCCTCCGAACGAGAACCGAAGGATAAAATGACCGGGCAGTCCTATACCGCGCAACGGCAGATCGATCCGTAG
>CALROS020000367.1:0-3082 GCA_943369855.1 Chitinophaga pinensis
GTTCACATAGTGATGATGTCCGCATCCTTTGCAGAACGGAAATGCCGCATTCTCTTTTTTATATGTGTGCTGCTGTACTGCTGTTTCCATAAGTTCGCTCACAGGATTGCGTTCTGGATCATCACCGGGGTGATCATTTTCCCGACGGAATTCACTCCCACGATCTCTTTACCGTTGAAGAGGGACTGGATCACGCTTCGGTATTGTCCCGTCATATTCTCTTCCGCAACAACGATCCGTTTAACGCCGTTCGCTGCTTCCTTCAGTTTCGTTTCGGGGATCGGGAAGAGGGAGATCACATTCGCGTTCCGCACTTTCTTACCTTCAGCACGTGCGCGGCGCGTTGCTTCCTTAGCCGTCCGTGCTGTAATGCCGAAGCTCAGCACCAGTGTCTCAGCATTCTCCTGATCATCCACGCGGACGACCGCCATCTCCTCTTTGTGTGCTTCGATCTTCTTCTGCAGATGGATCAACACATCCAGTGTTTCGGAGGAATTCTTCTGCAGCGTCCCCTTCTTGTCGTGCGCCGAACCGGTCATCGTCACTTTGTGCGTTCCGCCGACAGGGGCGAAGAGCGGTACATCTTCAAGGTTCTGGAAATCGTACGTGACATGCTGCTTGCCGTTCTGCGGTATAAATTCTTTTCGGTACCACGGCGGCGTATTCTTCAACTGAGCGAAATCCACATCTTCGGACATCATTCCCACTTCTTTGTCCGACAGGATCACGACCGGCGTGCGGAGCAATTCCGCCCATTTGAATGCGATCGTTGCCACTTCAAAACATTCCTGCGGAGTGCTCGGCGCGAAGATGGGGATCGTATAAGCGCCCGATGTGCAGAATTCCGTGAAGAGGATATCCGCTTGTCCGTTCTGTGTTGCCCCGCCGGTGCTCGGTCCTAATCTCTGCACCATTGCGATTACAACGGGCAGTTCCGTCATCAATGCATACTGGACCGTTTCGATCATCAAGGCCCATCCGGGTCCGGAAGTAGCGGTCATCGATTTTGCCCCGCGACCCGATGCGCCGACACAATACGCTAGTGCGGAGATCTCATCCGGCGCCGATATTGCGACCCCGTTATGCGCGGGTAGTTGTTCGATCATTGTCTTATAGACTCCCGAAGCCGGGGTGATCGGATAACCCGCGAAGAATTGACAGCCGGCGAATAATGCGCCTTCAGCGATCATTTGATTCCCGGTGCGGATCTTAATGGAGGATGTATTCATGGCATTCAATAATAGAGCGGTCAACGGTAATTTTCTACCCCTCTAATAGCCATTTATGTGCCGAGTTCTATGTTCAAAAAATCACTGTAAATAGAGGGATTATTTTCTAAGGATGGGAAAATCGGACAATTCAGTTGCGAAATTGGGAATGAATTTGGTTATGACCATGGAACACGCCCGCCTGATCGAGGCGAAGTATTTTAAATTAGTCGGGCAGGGATCGGACGGAAAAATACGGATGAACACGGATATGTTGATGAAATTATTGATGAACAGAAGTCGTCTATTTTATAGAAATATTTAAAGTGTTCTATCTGCGAAAATCCGTCTGATCCGTGTCATCCGTGTTCCATTGGCACGCAATCATCGACAATCTTCAATTGCATTTCCACCATTCTCTCCATACTTTCTAAAAAGAAAAATTGGAGAAAAAAATGAGAACATTCATCCTCGCAGCGTGCATAGTCATGCAGCTGTCCGCACAACACAACGACAAACCTAAACAGCCGAATTACATGGAACGAAAATACGCGATCGAAAAATTACAGATGGGAGATGTCGGACCGGTCCGCATCGTACAACTCTATGCGGATGGATTCGAAAAACTTTCGCTGAAGGAAAAAGTATTCACGTTCTATCTCGCGCAGTCCGCCATCGCGGCGAGAGATATCGCCATCGATCAGCGCCACCGCAACGCGTTGGAAACCCGCGATCTGCTTGAAGCGGTCTACGCACATCCCAAAGGGATCGATCCTGCGTTGATGGAGAAGATCGTCCTCTACACGAAACTCTTCTGGGTGAATAATTCGCAGTACGATAATATCACATCGCGGAAATTCGTTCCGCTTTTTTCCTTCGAAGAATTTGCTTCAGCATTGAATACAGCCGTGAAGAATGGCGCCGTTGTTCCGCTGAAGAGCGGCGAATCGTTGACGGCGATGCTTGAACGGCTCCGCAAGCCGATGTTCGATGCCTCCTTCGAACCGGTGCAGACGAACAAGACCCCCGGCGAGGATATGGTCGCCGGCAGTGCGAACAATAATTATGACGGCACCACATTCGATGAGGTGGAAGCCTGGGCAAAAGCCGGGAATGAAAAGAATCCGCTCAATTCAAAGGTGGTGAAGGAGAACGGCAAATTGGTTGAAAAAGTGTATCGGACGGGCAATGCGCATCTCGGCGGTTCAATTCCCGCAGGGATGTATGCTGAAGACCTCCAGGTTGCCGTCAGCTATCTTGAAAAAGCAAAGGCCTTTGCATCGAATCCGCTGCAGGCGGAGAATCTCGACAAGCTCATCAAATTCTACCGCACCGGCGATCTGAACGATTGGCGCGAATACAACATCGGCTGGGTGAAGGAGACTTCCTCACAAGTGGATATGATCCACGGTTTCATTGAGGTCTATTTGGATGCACGCGGTGCAAAAGGACAGTTCGAATCCGTCGTGAATTTCGCGAATCCCGAATTGACCGAGCTGTTTCAGAAGGTCGGCACGAGCGCGCAGTATTTTGAGGACCGGATGCCGTGGGATCCGAAGTACAAAAAGAACGATGTGAAACCGCTGAAATATACCGTCATCAACGTTGTTGTTGAAACGGGAGATGCAGGACCAGTCAGCGCCATCGGCATCAATCTTCCGAATGAGCAGGATGTGCGCGAACAATATGGAAGCAAATCCGTCACACTCTTCAATATCGTCGATGCTTATGAGAAGACCGGCGGGAAAGATATCCTGAAAGAATTCGCGTACGATCAGGCGGAGATCGACCGTGCGGATAAGTATGCCGCACTCGCGGACAATATGCACACCGCGCTCCATGAAGTGCTGGGCCACGCATCGGGAAAAGTCTCT
>CALROS020000368.1:0-3056 GCA_943369855.1 Chitinophaga pinensis
GGGTATGGGACCGATCTGCGTGGCGAAACATCTTGTTCCGTTCCTTCCCGGACATTCCGTTGTTGATATGATCGACAGCGATGACGAAGAAGCAACACCTTCAACGCAGATGTCCGCAGTCTCAGCAGCGCCGTGGGGCAGTGCAAGCATTCTTCTGATCTCGTATGCATACATTAAGATGATGGGGGCGAACGGACTCATGAATTCAACGAAATATGCCATCCTGAATGCAAACTATATTAACGCCCGGCTCGAACAAGAATTCGATATCCTTTATGTCGGAAAGAATGGACGCTGTGCGCATGAGATGATCGTCGACATGCGGAAATTCAAAGCGTCTGCCGGCATCGAAGTGACGGATATCGCAAAGCGCTTGATGGATTATGGATTCCACGCGCCGACCGTATCATTCCCGGTTGCGGGGACTCTAATGATCGAGCCGACGGAAAGTGAACCGAAAGCCGAACTCGACCGTTTCTGTGATGCGTTGCTGAATATCCGCAAAGAGATCGCTGAGATCGAGCAGGGCACATTCCCTAAAGATGACAATGTGCTGAAGCATGCTCCGCACACCGCATATTCGGCAATGAATGATGATTGGAAACATGCGTATTCACGCGAAAAAGCAGTGTATCCGACTCAGTGGGTCCGCGCTCATAAATTCTGGCCGAGTGTCGGCCGCGTGAATGATACGCATGGTGACCGTCAGCTGATCTGTGTCTGTCCTCCGTTGGAAAGTTATATGGAAGAAACGAAATAATAATTACAAGATTGACAAAATTACAGTATTGCAAAATTAACGTGTACGGATGAATGGAATCTTGTAATCTTGCAATCTTGTAATATTGAAATAATTAAAATGATCACAAAAGACGAAGATCTTAAAGCGCTTTTAACTGAGGCCAAAACAATAGCCGTCGTCGGTGCTTCTCCGAAACCGTGGCGAGACAGTGGTGCCATAGCGGAATTTCTGGTGAAGAAAGGATATAAAGTCTTCCCGGTGAATCCTGTGTATCAGGAAGTGCTGGGAATGAAATGCTATCCGGACTTGAAATCCATCCCGGAAAAGATCGATATCGTCGATATCTTCCGCAATCCCGATGAGGTAATGCCGGTGATCGATGAAGCGATCAGCGTCGGTGCGAAGTCGGTTTGGATGCAGTTGAATGTTGTGAACGAACCCGCCGCACAGAAAGCGGAGCAAGCCGGATTGGGAGTTGTTATGGACCTGTGTATCGCGGTTGAACACCGTGCATTGATCCACTGAACGACCGTATGTTAGCACATGAAGGCAGAACAGATGTTCTGCCTTTTTATTTTTCCTATATTGGATTGATGACCAAAACAATTCTCTTTGCGGTGATGTTCGTGACCGTTTCCCTCGCGCAGGAGGTAACGATCCCGAAATTCAATTGGCCTGACTCTACGTATCGTGTCGGACAGGTGATCTATATCGGGAACGAGGTCACAAAGTCCTATATCATCGAAGAGGAGATGTCACTGAAACCCGGCGAGCTTATCACGCATGCGGCAGCGCAATTCGACATCAACCGTATCTACAGTCTCCGACTCTTCACGAAAGTTGATCTTCAAGTGATCCCTGATTCCGGAGATATTGCGACGGTTACGGTGATCGTATCTGAGCGATGGTATTTCTATCCGTTCCCTGTTCTGGGATTGAAGGACAGGGATTTCTCAAAATATTATTACGGACTCGGACTGGCGCACAATAACGTCGGCGGGAATAATGTCCAGATGTACGGTGCATTCGGTCTCCGCACTGATCCGTTCGTTTCATTCAACTATACCGATCCTCATTTCGATCTTCAGAACAGGATTTTCTTTTCATTCCGCGCTTACTATACCGAACAGCAGAACAGAAGTCTGGTATCACTCTCCGGTGCTTCGAACTATGATGAGAACAGATCGGGGATCGAATTGACGCTGGGGAAACGGTTCTCACTGTTCACACTCATTACGATGAAACTGGAATATCTCAATCTTTCGGTTTCGGATAACCGGTCCGGAAGAACGCTGTCGCCGAACGGCCGGGACGAATTCTATTCACTGCATGCATCATATTTTTATGACACCCGTGATTTTAAAGAATACGCATCGTATGGAACATATATCGGCCTTGGCATCTCAAAATTCGGACTGTTCGAGAATGACGTGAACTATCAAAGGATCGGGGTCGATTTCCGCAGATATATACCGACGTGGAGCGATGTTATCATCGCCGGCAGAGTGTTCGGAAATTTTGCAGCAGGAGGCAGGGTGCCGGTCTATGGACATACATTCTTCGGTTATTCCGAAAGGATCCGCGGATATTTTGACACCATCCTTGAGGGAGAGCAGATCATCGGAGCGACAATTGAGACACACATCCCGCTGATCACGCCGCGATATATTAAATTCGATGTTATTCCCATCGAACAGTTTCAAGACGTTCGTTATGCAGTGAATTTTGCCCTGTTTGCTGATGTAGGAAAAACGTGGTACCGAAATATACCGTTCTCAAGTAAATCGTACTATTCAGGATATGGAGCCGGTCTTCATCTCCTGCTTGCGTATAGTGTCGTGGGAAGGATCGAATACGCTTTCCCGTATGGAAAGCCGTTCTCACGGGGGGAGATCATCTTCGACTTAGGTGCAGCGTTGTAACGATGCGATAGTTTATAATGTATTCTATTGAGTGTGCTTAAAAAGCGGGAATCGACTCAACGACTCAAATACTTCATGACTCAACGACTTAAATACTTCATGACTCACCGACTCATATTCACAACGACTCAACGACTCTTAAACCTATGAGCGATTACTTCTACGTTCCATCAGAATATATCATCGATCACCACATCGCCATCGAAGGGGATGAGGCGAAGCATATCTCGCGTGTTCTCCGCAAACAACCGGGAGACAATATCTGGGTAGTGGATGGTTCCGGTAAAGCGTTCGAAGCGGTCATCCGTCTTGTCGCTCCCGAAATGATCGAGTGCGAGATCTTGTTCGAACACCATCATCTGCACGAACCGGATATCGATGTGACGCTTGCT
>CALROS020000369.1:0-3040 GCA_943369855.1 Chitinophaga pinensis
ATGTGCTTCTGCATCAGACCGTGGTCGGACAGGAAGCATTGGTGCAAATGGAAAAAGCGGGCGATATGCCGAACATCATCATAGCGCCGTTCGGCGGCGGCTCGAACTTTGCGGGACTAACCTTCCCGTTCCTCCGCTTGAATCTTGAAGAGGGAAAGAAGATCCGCTGCATCGCCAGTGAACCGGCATCGTGTCCCAAACTGACGCGCGGTGTGTTCCGATATGACTTCGGCGATACGGTCGGCATGACGCCGCTCCTTCCGATGTTCACGCTGGGACATAACTTCGTTCCGCAGGCGATCCATGCGGGCGGACTCCGTTACCACGGCGCCGGTGTCATCGTCAGTCAGTTATTGAAGGACAATCTGATCGAAGCGCGTGCTCATCATCAATTGGATACGTTCGAAGCCGCGGTGCTGTTCGCACGGACAGAAGGGATCATCCCTGCACCTGAAGCGGGACACGGCATTGCGACGGTCATTGAAGAAGCAAAGAGATGTACGGAAGAAGGGGTCTCAAAAACGATTCTCTTCAATCTGTGCGGCCATGGTCATTTCGACATGCAGGCGTATGAAGATTATTTTGCCGGGAAACTGGTCCGTCATCATCTGAGTGATGAGGAGATTCAGGCGTCACTTGCAAAACTGACCACGCCGACCATCTAAAATAAAAAAAAGCAGAGCGGGAAAAAGTCCTGCTCTGCTTTTTATATATCACACAAAGTTATAAAAGAGCATCACTTCGCAAACAGGGACCTCACCCACCGAACGACCGCAAGAAGACCGAAGACCAATCCGAGGATCGCCACGACGGATGAACCTGCCGGAAAATCATAATGCGTTGAGAAGAACAATCCGAAGAAACTCCCCGTCACACCCACGATCATCGAGATGACGATCATCGCGATCTTCTTCCGCGAGATCAATATCGCCGCGACCGGCGGAATGATCAGATAGGAGAATACAGGGATGACACCCGCACTTCGCACTGCAAGGACGATGGAGAGTCCGATGGACAGATAGAACAGGAAATTCCAAAGATTGAACACGCCGATCTCCTCCACCTCATGATTCTCGAACTTCTCCGTCAATGCAAAGAATTTCTTCCGGAAGATCACATGCACCAGTCCGATCAGTCCGAACGTTCCCGCCATGGTCACGATCTGTCCGTCGGTCACAGTGAAGACGGAACCGAACAGCACTTCCGAGATATCCGATTCCCCGTGCGGCGATTTTGAGATGAGCAGCACCGTTACGGCGGATGCGACCGCATAGACGATACCGATGATCGCTTCCTGCTTCAACCGTTTGTCTTTGATCTTGATGAACGATAATAGAAAAGCTCCGACCATCGTAAAGATGATCGAGATCAACGTCTGGTCTTTATCGATGAAATTTCCGACCGCAACACCGAGCATAGAGATCTGACCGAGCGCAAGATCAACGAACACGATACCGCGCCCGACCACATGCACTCCCAGATAGGAGAGGAGCAGTCCCATAATGATACTGATCTTGAGAGCGTTGAAGATGAATTCCTGAGTGAACATGTCTGACATATTTATTCCCTTGGACAAGTTTAGTGAATGCTGATATACCGGATTCCGGCGTTCGCCGGAATGACGGCATCCATTTCTCTGACCGGCAATTTACTGCAGTGCTGTGAGCAGTTGAGCGACATTATGGTCGAACAGATCAAAATACGATCTGATATCATCCGTTGCACCGACGGAGGTCCCGAGTGTCACCACCTTTGCTCCTGCATTCCGCGCAACAAGATCGGCGGATTCCGCCGTGAAGTACGGAGAGTTGATGATGATCTTGATCTGTTCCCTTTTCATGATACCGATGATCTTGGCCAATTGCGACGGTGTCGGCGGAATGCCCGGTTTCGGCTCAAGAAAATCGACGATCTTCAGTCCGAACCGCTGTTCAAAATAGGGCCATTCGTTATGATATGCGATCACTTTCGTATTCTTGTACTTCGCAAGTTTCCCTTCCCATTCCTTCATCTTTCCGTCGATGGTCTCATTGAACTTCTTCAGGTTCGCTTTGAATTGATTCTGATGCTCCGGATCGAGACGGGAAAGCGTATTGGCGATATTCTGCGCGATGATCTTTCCATTCGCAGGATCGAGCCAGTAATGCGGATTCCCGTAGATATGGATATCCCCTTCGCCTCGGTTCACACTGGACGGTACCTGGAGCAGCGGGATATTCACCGATGCATCCACATATCCTTCTCCCCCTTTTTGGATCTTCGCGTTGCGTGCGCTGTTCAGCAGCGGCGGCACCCATCCCGTTTCCAGATCGAGTCCGACCGTGATGAACACGTCCGCCTTCGAGAGTTTCAGGATGTAGCTCGGCTTCGGATCCACGAAGTGCGGATTCTGATACCCGGTGGCGATGGAGAATGCATCCACCCGGTCCCCGCCGATGAACTCGGCAATACTTTTCAGATCGGGAATGGTCGTGACAACTTTCAATTGTGCCTGCATGAGAGATACGGCAAGCAGGAAAAATACAACGAGAAACTTTTTCATATACATACGCTCCTTAATAAATGAGATTTAGTATGCATGCGCAGCATGCGTACCGATGCCGAAAATTGCTCTGAACACCACCTGATCATAACCTGGACCGAAATTCCTGTTCACATGGCGGAACTCCAGCGCAAGCACTTGGAACTCCGTCGGCTGGAACCGAAGCAGCAATGACGCCGTCCGCTCATCCGAACGTTCGATCATCGGCAGTCCCGAATAATCGAATCGTGCACCGACGTACGTGCGCTTCTCGATCTGATATTCGAACATCGTGTAGGCGCCGTAGGACTGCACGGCATTTCCTGCGGATGAATCGGACCGGCAGAGCAGACCTTCCGTCTGCCAGGTGAACGAATTGTAGGTGTTGAACCGGACCGGTTTCCACTTGTAGGTGAGATCAACACCGGCCATGACGGTGTTCAGGTCGAGTGCATTCACTCCCGTCAATCCCGAAAGACCGACACCGAGCGTTGAATTGTCGCTGAGCTCAAAGAAATT
>CALROS020000370.1:0-3037 GCA_943369855.1 Chitinophaga pinensis
GAAGATCACCGGACTCTCTCCCGTGCAGTACCGTCAGAAATATCACCGGGAAGCACCGGCGCAGGCGATGTAACCATTCCATTCGATCATGAAAATATTTTTTCTCTTCTTCTGCACCTTCTGGTTCGGTCTTCTCTCCGCACAGACCGCCGCTCCCCGACAAGAGATCGTCGTGCTGCTGCACGGATTAGGACGGAGCAAATCCGCCATGTGGCTGCTCGAGTCCCGGCTTGAAAAAGCGGGATTCCGCGTTGAGCTGATCGATTACCATTCGCTGGACCGGCCGCCGGAACAGATCCTAAGCGATGTCACAAAGCAGATCAACGCCATCCGTATCGACAGCGGACAGACCGTGCACTTCGCCGGTCACTCGCTCGGCGGTCTTCTCATCCGCGCATATCTGGACAGCAACCGTGTTCCCGCGCTCGGACGCGTGGTGCTCATCGGAAGTCCAAGCAAAGGAACGCCGTTCGTGGACCATTTCCGCGATGCGTGGTGGATGAAACTTGCAGGACCGACAGCGAACGCGCTTGGAACGGATGCGCACAATTTTCCGCACACACTCCATGCTCCCTATTATCCCGTCGGCGTGATCGCGGGAGTGTCGAACATGATCGATAACGAGGAATTCATTCCGGGCGAGGATGACGGTGTTGTTCCGGTGGAATCCACGAAGATCGAAGGGATGACCGATTTCATCAAACTCGACGTATCCCACTCCATGATGCGGTACAACGAATCCGTTGCACTGCAGACGATCGAATTCCTGAAGCACGGGAAGTTCCTCCAAAAACACTGAACTCCTTCCTTCGTCCCTCCCGTATTGTATTTGCAGCTCAATAACGGTACCTTTGAATAAATCTATCCCGTTCCCTTCGTCCGCTCC
Organism: Chitinophaga pinensis; assembly: GCA_943369855.1. Classification (GTDB taxonomy): domain Bacteria; phylum Bacteroidota; class Ignavibacteria; order UBA10030; family UBA8401; genus UBA8401. The sequence goes on from CALROS020000370.1 coordinate 887, forward strand.
CGAAAGCAGTTTACATGAGACCGATCTCAACACTCCTCTTCCTTTTCACCGCCCTTCTTTCCGCTCAGTCCGATGACAGTCACCGGATCTACAACGATTCCGCATTGGCACGGGTCGATGTTACGATCGATCCGCTGAAACTTCAATGGATCTATGATAATGTGAAGAGCGACAGCGAGCATGTCGCCTCCGTCCGTTTCCGGAACGGTACGATCGACGAGACCGTCGACTCCATCGGTTTTCGGCTGCGAGGGAACACCTCGCGCGATGCGAAGAAGAAATCATTCAAAATTTCATTCAATTCCTTTGTGAAAGGGAGACAGTTCCACGGGATCGAAAAACTGAACCTGAACGGCGAGCATAACGATCCGTCCGTCATCCGCAGCAAACTCGTAGCGGACCTGTATGCCGATATCGGTGTGCCGGCATCACGGGCGAATCATGCCAGAGTGTATATCAACGGCAAGTATTACGGATTGTATGTCTCCGTGGAACATATCGATGAAGAATTCCTGAGGAAACGATACGCCGATGACAGCGGCAATCTCTGGAAATGTCTGTATCCTGCCGATCTGAAATATCTCGGGAGCGATCCCGCTTTGTATAAGAAACTGATGAACGGCACAGTTCCGGCGTACGAGCTCTCCACCAATGAGGAAGCGGGGGATTTTTCCGCGCTGGCAAAACTGATCGATGTGATCAACAATACGCAGACCGCATCGCTGGCGGATTCGCTGGAACAGTATCTGCATGTCGAACGGTTCCTCCAGTATCTGGCGGTGAATACACTCGTCGGCAGCTGGGACGACTACCGGTCACTGATGAATAATTATTATCTCTATCATATCCCCTCCGAAAAGAAGTTCACCATCATCCCGTACGATTATGATAATACATTCGGTGTGGATTGGTTCAATGTGAACTGGGCGACGGCGGACCCGTACAATTATCCCAAAGCGGTCGCCGGTGCACGACCGCTGTCGGACAGGGTGCTGGCGAATGATCAGTACCGCGATCTCTTCACGCACTTCCTCCGGTTCTACCGTGAGCGCGTTTTTCTGCTGCCGCAATGGGAACCGCGGATCGACCGATTGAAAGGATTGATCGATGCTGCTGCTGCGGAAGATTCGTTCCGGACACTCGATTATAATTTCTCTGTGGCGGATTACAACAATTCATACACCTCATCCGCATTCCAGAAACTTCACGTGAAGTTCGGGTTGAAAGGATTCGTCAATACACGGAACACAAGCATCGCCGGACAACTGAACAGTAAGAATTCCGCCGCATTCATCTATGCATCATCGTTTGCACCGAAACGTCCCTCGTCATCCGACTCTGTTTCTGTCACCGCTTCCGCATTCGGTCCGGCCGGCATCAAGCAGATGTGGATGGAATTCTACGCGTCGCCCTCCGCTTCCATGACACTCACGTCAATGAGTTTCGCCGGGATGCCGTTGACAAAACGTGTGGAAGAAGCGGACTTGTGGAAAGGTATACTCCCGCCGGTCGCGGCAGGAACAACAGCGCGGTACAGGATCTTCGTGAAAGATTCGCTGGACAGAGTGACGGCATATCCGAGAACGGGATCCGTGGAGATCATCTCCGCTTCCGCTGCATCACCTTCCGCAGTGATCAACGAGTTCATGGCGGATAACGGTTCGATCCCTGATTCCGCCGGACAATTCGATGATTGGGTGGAATTGTATAATCCCACTTCTTCCGCCGTGCGGCTGACGAACAAATATCTGACGGACAAGAATGGAACATTCACCAAATGGAAATTCACACATCCCGGTCTCACTCTTCCCCCCGGCGGACGGGTGATCATCTGGTGCGATGAGGAGTTGGACCAAAAGGGGATCCACGCGAACTTTAAATTGAGTGCCGGCGGAGAATTCATCGCGCTGACGGACAGCGACGGAGTGACGGTGCTCGATTCCATCACGTTCGGCGCGCAGAAGAAGGATCTCTCATTCGGCCGGTATCCGGACGGAAGCGCATCATGGGATTTCATGCTCCCGTCACCGCTTACTGCGAACACTTCCATGACATCTGTTCGTCCTTCGGGATCGGTCCCGAAAGATTTTACCGTCGCAGCGTTCCCGAATCCGTTCAATCCTGCAACGACCATCCGCTATTCGCTGCCGC
>CALROS020000371.1:0-3036 GCA_943369855.1 Chitinophaga pinensis
AGCGCATTCCGCCGAACGACGGAGGCATTTCGCTTGGTCAGTTGTATGGCGCTGTATTGATAGGACAATAATGCTACAATGAAAATTATTTTTATCGGAGAACAAATATGTGTCTAGCCATTCCGGGAAAAGTTGTCTCGATCGAATCCACCGTGGAACCGATGATGGGAAAGGTCAGCTTCGGCGGCATCGTCAAGAAGGTCTGTCTTGACTGGATCCCCGATATTACCGTTGGTGAATATGTGATCGTCCACGTCGGTTTCGCCATCAGCAAAGTGAACGAGGAAGAAGCGCTCGAAACGATCAAGTTATTCCAGCAGATGGCGGACGGTCTGGATGAATTGAACGAAGGTGAACAGCCCGTTTCCGGGATCCCATCATAAACTTCCCGAGGCCCTATGCGATATGTCGATGAATATAGAAGTGAAGCCGCTGCGAGAGCATTCTCGGAGAAGATCCATGCGGTCACCACGAAGGAGTGGACCCTCATGGAGATCTGCGGCGGGCAGACCCATACCATTGTTAAGACAGGCATTGAAGAATTACTTCCGTCCAAAATAACATTGGTACATGGACCGGGCTGTCCCGTCTGTGTGACGCCGCTGGCGATCATCGATAAAGCGATCGCGATCGCTTCGATGCCCGGAGTGATCTTCACGTCGTTCGGCGATATGCTGCGTGTTCCCGGTTCATCAAAGGATCTGCTGAGTGTGAAAGCATCGGGCGGCGACGTACGCATCGTCTATTCACCGTTGGATGCCGTGATGATCGCGAAACAGAATCCCGAAAAGAAAGTCGTGTTCTTCGCCGTCGGTTTTGAAACAACAGCTCCCGCCAACGCGATGGCGGTGGCTCAGGCGGAGAAGATGAAAGTGACGAATTTTTCTATTCTCTCGTCGCACGTACTCGTGCCTCCCGCAATGGAAGCATTGCTCTCATCCGGCGTCAGCAAAGTGCAGGGATTCCTCGCCGCCGGTCATGTCTGTACGATCATGGGATATGAGGAGTATTTTCCCATTGCGGAAAAATATACGATCCCGATCGTCGTGACGGGATTCGAGCCGGTGGATATCCTTCAAGGGATCTACATGGCGGTGAAACAGCTGGAAGAAGGACGGCATGAAGTGGAGAACCAATATTCCCGTTCTGTCTCCCGAGCGGGAAACGTTCCGGCACAGACGGTGATCAATAAGATCTTCTCCGTTGTGGACAGGACGTGGCGCGGTATCGGGGAAATTCCGATGAGTGGTCTTGGACTGCGGAACGAATACAAGCGCTTTGATGCGGAGACCATCTTTGATGTAGGGAATATCTCGGTTGCTGAATCCCCTCTCTGTATTTCAGGACAGATCATGCAGGGATTGAAACGTCCGCACGAATGTTCCGCGTTCGGGAAAGAATGCAATCCCGAACATCCTGTCGGCGCTCCGATGGTCTCCTCCGAAGGGGCGTGTGCCGCCTATTTCCATTACGGTAAATTGAAGAAATGAATTATGAGTGAAGTGAAGAACAATACATTCGACTTTTCCGGCGGCCTTGCGTGTCCGATCCCGATCGCAAATTATCCTGCGGTGACCATGGCACACGGCGGCGGGGGGAAATTGACTCATCAGCTCATCCAGTCGATGATCGCATCGCATTTTAACAATCCGGCATTGACGCAGCTCCACGACGGAGCGATCGTTCCGTCGAACGGTGAACAACTGGCATTCTCTACGGACTCGTATGTGATCAATCCGGTCTTTTTTCCGGGCGGCAACATCGGCGAACTCTCTGTGTATGGAACGGTGAACGACCTGACGATGTGCGGAGCGAAAGCGAATTATCTTTCCGCTTCCTTTATTATAGAGGAAGGTCTTCCGATGGAAGAGTTATGGAGGATCGTTCAGGCAATGAAAGCGGCCGCGGACCGAAGCGGCGTGCAGATCGTCACCGGCGATACGAAAGTGGTGGACCGTGGAAAAGGGGATAAGATCTTCATCAACACCGCAGGTATCGGCACGATCCACCGGGAACGTATCATCGATCCGACAAAAGCGAAGACCGGTGATAAGATCATCGTCAGCGGCGAGATCGCACAGCACGGTATCGCCATCATGTCCGTGCGGCAGGGACTGGAATTCGAGACGACGATCGAGAGTGATTGTGCTCCGCTCAATGGACTTGTCGACGCGATGTTCGAAGTATCAAAGAATATCTCCGTGCTTCGCGATCCGACACGCGGCGGTGTTGCCAGCGTACTGAATGAGATCGCTGAAAGTTCGAAATGCGGAATCCGCATCACGGAAGAATCCATCCCGGTCGCCGAAGAGGTCCGCGGTGCGTGTGAGATCCTCGGCTTCGATCCGCTCTATGTTGCGAACGAAGGAAAGCTCATCGCGTTCGTCGCCGCCGAAGATGCGGAAAAGATTCTCGCTGCGATGCACATGCATCCTCTCGGAAAAAAAGCATCCATCATCGGAGAGGTCGTTGCTGACCATCCCGGCGTTGTCGTGATGAAGACATCCATCGGTAGTTCTCGCGTGGTGGATATGCTCTCCGGAGAACAGCTGCCGCGTATTTGTTAGCAACATTCACCACGGAGTCACGGAGAACACGGAGAAAAATTGTAGGGCGGGATGATATCCCGCCCTTTGTGTTTAGCAATAGAACACGCCCGCTCCGAAGGAGTCCTTCGGACCTGACCGACGATACGGATGAATGGTCAGTCGGGCAGGGATTCGACGGATCGAACGGATTTTCGCGGATACGAAATGTAGGTCCGGACTCCTGTCCGGACCGGCGTTCATTGCGCATTGAACAAATGTGACGATCAATCTAAAGTAGTTTGAATTTATTTTTTCAACACCGCTTTAAGAAAAAGATCTCACAGGTTTCCAAAACCTGTGAGGTCTTTTTTGATTTAACTAATCATGAAGTTCGCGGAAAACGGATTACCGTCTAGCGAACCAATTCATACTATTTCATCTTTTTATCTGCTGACATTTTCAACACCATCGAAAATGGCCTAATTTTAATAATGCAAAACGGACTCCG
>CALROS020000372.1:0-3030 GCA_943369855.1 Chitinophaga pinensis
TCCCGCATCTCGGCAAGGCGTTCAACCTGCCGGTGATGAAACTGTACGCGGAAACGAATTCGGCTCCCAAAGAGATCATGTCCATCACGTTCATCCGAAAGCACCGGATCATTCCGATGTTCCTTTTCGGGAATGAACTCACTGTCGCCATCACCGATCCGCCGTACAAGACGATCCTTGATGAACTGGCAAAGCTGACGCAGAAGAAGATCGTTCCGGTGATCGCTGCCGTGAATGATTTCGACGAGACGCTGAAGATCCAGCAGGGGGGATTCGATGAACTGAAGCGGATCGCCAGTGCGATCGATCTGGAGAAGTTCGATGTCGTGCGTTCCGGCGGAAAAGAAGTGGAACGCCTCGACAAGATCGGCGATTTCCCGCCGCTCATCGAACTGGTGGATGAGATCTTCCTTCGTGCGATCAAGATCGGCGCAAGTGATATCCATGTGGAACCGTTCGAGGATGAACTTCGTCTGCGGTTCCGGCTGGACGGTGTGCTGCAGCGTGTTGCGTCATTCCCCAAGAAGATCGCCGACGGTATGGCAGCGGTCATCAAGACCAAAGCGTCCATGGATATCTTCGAGAAGAAGAAACCGCAGGACGGACGCATCTCGCTGACGCTGGAAACACGCTCCTTCGATCTGCGTGTGAACGCTCTCCCGACCGTGAACGGCGAGAAGATCGTTCTGCGAATCCTGAATAAGAATTCCATCAACAAGAAACTGACGGAACTCGGCATGGCGCATCACAACCTTGCCATGCTTGAGCATCTGCTGAATCAGCCGAACGGGTTGCTGCTTGTGACCGGACCGACAGGAAGCGGAAAGAGTACGACGCTCTACGCTGCGATCAATCACATCAAATCCGTCGAAAAGAATATCGTCACCGTTGAGAATCCGGTCGAGTACCAGGTCGAGACGGTGAATCAGGTGAATGTCGATCCGGACCGTGATCTGACATTCGCCAGCGCTCTGCGCGCGATCCTCCGTCAGGATCCCGACGTTGCGCTTGTCGGCGAGATCCGCGATTCCGAGACCGGCATTATGGCGACGGAAGCCGCGTTGACGGGACATTTGGTGCTGAGCACGCTGCATACGAACGATGCGGTCGGAGCGGTTCCCCGGTTGATCAATATGGGGGTCCCGTCATACTGGCTGGCTCCGGCGCTGATCGGTGTTGTGGCACAGCGGCTCGTGCGGAAGATCTGCGAGTATTGCAAAGATGAATATGAACCGTCCGAAGAACTCCTCTATAAATCCAGTTTGAGCGGTCTGTCCGGACGGACGCCGTTCTTCCGCGGCACAGGATGCAAACGGTGCAATTATCAGGGATACAGCGGACGTATCGCCATCCATGAGATCTTCTTTGTGAATGAAGAGATCCAGAATTTGATCTATCAGAATGAACCGACAACGAAGATCCGCGAAGCGGCGCTGAAGAACGGTTTCCGCGATCTGCGGTTCGACGGAATGAAGAAGGTCGTTGCCGGCCTTACCACACTGGAAGAGATCCAGAGAGTGACACGTTCCAATCTATAATAATGTATTACGACCATGAAGATCGATGATGTTTCAGTTCTTGTAGTAGATGATTCGGACCATATCCGGACGTTGTTCGCGATGACCCTCAAGAAGATCGGCGTCAAAAAGATCCATTATGCTGCGGACGGTGCGGAAGGTCTGCTGCGGTACACACAGGACAAACCGACGATCACATTCCTGGACAATATGCTCCCGAAAATGTCCGGCATGGAAGTGCTCCGCGAGATCCGGAATGTGAAACCGGATGCCATCGTGGTGATCGTCTCCGCCGTTTCCAATATCGAAGCGGTGCAGGAGGCGAAGATGAAGGGGGCCAGTTACTATCTGGTGAAACCGTATCTGCCCGGAAAGATCATCGAAGTGATGAAGAAACTGCTCAATCTTGAAGGAGTCGCGTAATGATCTGCTCTGCATGCGGGAATGACAATCCGCGGACATCGCTGGAATGCATCAACTGCGGGAACAAGATGAATGTGGTCCGCTGTAAATGCGGATTCCTGAATTCATTGATGGACTCGTTCTGCGGGTCATGCGGAAAACAGCTCATCAAATCGACACTCCTTGCCCGTCTGCAGAGGCTTGAAGTGAATTCGAATCCCATCGCGAATTTTTCAGAACAGGAACTGATGAGGATCGTGGAGATCCAGCAGTCGACCATGCATGATGAACAAATGCCGAATTCCGTATCGCAAAATGACATCGATAAACTTTTTGAATAATATATGATCAGGGACGAAGACGTACGGATCGGCAAATTCCTTTTTGCCAAGGGATATATCGACAAGACGAAGTTCGATAAGTTCAACCGCATCATGAACGAATCCGAACCGCACCGCGCCGCGTCCGTGCTTGTCGATTCGCTGAATGTGAACGACGAGATCGTTGCGACGACCATATCGGAAGAATTCAAGATCCCGTATATCGTTCTGACGCATTCCATGATCAATCTGAACAACCTGCAGATGCAGGTCGAGTTCGTTGAAAAATATAATGCGCTGCCGATCATCCGCAGCGGCGTTGAACTGACCGTCGCTTTCGTCGATCCTCCGTACAAGGAGGTGCTGGAAGCGATGCGCCGCGATGCCAAGGTCTTCGTCATCCCTGTGGCCGTACGCAAGACCGCGTTCGATGCGCTGATCTCAAAGGAAGCGGTCGAAGAGATCGACGAGTATCAGAATCTTCCCTCGAAATTCCAGATCGATACGCTCGATATGCGGAAGCGGGGAAAAGAGAAGGTCTACGAACTGTACAAAGCGGGAAGGATACCGAATGCCGATGTTCTGGTGGATGAGATCATCATCCGCGGAATCAAGCAGGGAGCGACGGATATCTATTTTGAACCGATGGAACAGGAATTCCGTGTCCGCTACAACATCGACGGTGTGCTGGAGTATGCTGTTTCCCTTCCGAAGGAAATGACCGAAGCGCTGTGCAATGTGATGCGTTCGCGCGGCAGTCTGAACATGTTCGACAAGAAGAAGGCGCAGGA
>CALROS020000373.1:0-3028 GCA_943369855.1 Chitinophaga pinensis
ACCATCTTCGAGATAGACCACCTGCCGTGTGTATGGAATGATGGCGGCAGCATCCGATGCAATGAAATGCTCATGGTCACCGACACCGATGATGAGAGGACTCCCCTTACGCGCAGCGATCACTTTATCCGGTTCCTGCTGAGAGATGACGGCAATGCCGTATGTTCCTTCCACCTGACGCAGCGCCAGACACACAGCGGTCTCAAGGTCTCCGCTCACCTTCTTCATCTCCTGAATAAGATGGACCAGCGCTTCGGTATCGGTCGCGGATTTGAAGACATAGCCGAGTTTTTCCAATTTCGTCTTGATCGAGAGATAGTTCTCGATGATGCCGTTATGGATCATCGCGATCGTCCCGTCGTGACTGATATGCGGATGAGAGTTGACGTCACTTGGTTCACCGTGCGTTGCCCAGCGTGTATGACCGATGCCGATCATTCCCTGATAATCATTTGCCGGAGCATATTTCTCAAGTTCCGAGACCTTCCCGACCTTTTTCTGGACAAGTAATTTTTTATCGCGCAGGATCGCAACGCCGGCGGAATCATATCCGCGATATTCCAGCCGTTTCAATCCGTCAATGAGCATTGGCAATGCATTTTTACCGCCGATATATCCTACAATTCCGCACATATGATTCCTTATTGGTTAAGACCGATGACAGCGTACATTCTTCCCGACTGTTTCCCGTCCCTGCGAAACGAGTGGTATTTCGTATCGTGGATAGTGCAATCAGAATGAACTTCAATATTGGAATTTAGGACCCCACTATCAAGGAGCTGAAGCACATTGTCATGTTTCACATCCAGCAGATATTTTCCATCGGAACGGAGCACAGAAGAGTCCGGGCTGAATTGTGATGCGACCTCTGGTCCAACTTCATAGCAGCATTTCCCTGCCGATGGACCGATGAATGCGATGATATTTTCCGGTTTGGCCGCATATTCTTTTCCCAACCGTGCGATCATCTTTGGGACGATCTTCCCGGCGGTTCCCCTCCATCCAGCGTGGATTCCGGCAACGACCTTGGTGACTGGATCGAATAACATTACCGGTGTGCAGTCTGCGATACTGATGGCGAGATAGACATTCTTTGCATCAGTACAGAGCGCATCACACGTATCATTCTGACCGGCACCGGATACTTTGAGGATATCCACCGTATGCTGTTGACGGGTGAAGGCGACCTGATCCACGGATATGCCAAGCGCAGCAAAGAACAATGAACGATTTTTTTCCACATTCTCCGGGGCATCCTCAACATGGAAACTTAGATTCAGTCCCATCGTTCCGGGGCTGACACCTCCGCTGTTCGTGCTCATTCCGAACAATACCTCGGGATATGCAGAAAGTAATTTTGAACGGACGATCTCCATCAATACATCATCAGCTTTCCGTGATTATAAATGCCGACCGCTTTTCCGGTCAGCACACGGCCGTTGAACGGTGAGTTCTTCGATTTTGATTTGAATTTGCCGATCTCGACGGTCCATTGAACGGATGGATCGATGAATGTAAGATTCGCCTTTTCTCCGTTCTTCACGCTGATCTGTTGGCCGACTATTGCGCGCGGGTTGGTAGAGAATTTTTCGACCATTTGCTTCAGTGTAAGGATATTCTTCTCCACCAATTCCGATATCGTCAGTCCGATCGCAGTTTCGAGTCCGACGATACCGAACGGCGCCTGGATATAATCCACTTCCTTTTCGTCCAGCGAATGAGGTGCATGATCAGTTGCGATCACATCGATTGTCCCGTCCTTCAGTCCTTCTTTGATCGCATCGACATCCTTTTGCGTGCGGAGCGGAGGATTCATCTTTGTGTTGGTATCGTACGAACGGACGAGATCATCCGTAACGGTAAAGTGATGCGGCGTCACTTCGCAGGTCACCTTGATCCCTTTCTTTTTCCCCTGACGCACCAGATCGACGGCAACGGCAGTACTCATATGACAGACGTGATACCGTGAATTGGTGTATTCAGCCAGCAGCAAGTCCCGTGCGATCATGATCTCTTCGGCGACACCTGGAATACCGGGGAGTCCCAGCTCGGTCGAGACTTGACCTTCATTCATCACTCCGCCGTGTGCGAGTTCGGGGATTTCGCAGTGCTGCATCACCGGCACATTGTACATGTTCGCATATTCCAGTGCCCGTCGCATGATCTTCGCGTCAAAGACCGGCGCTCCGTCATCGCTCAGACCGACTGCGCCCGCATGGACGAGTTCAGCGATCGGTGCAAGTGTCTTTCCTTCGCGTGCTTTGCTGACGGAAGCGATCGGGAAGACATCAACGATCCCGTCGTGCACTTTCTTCCCCTGCGTTTTGATGAATGTAACGATGGATTCATCGTCGATGGCAGGATTCGTATTCGGCATGCAGCAGACGGCGGTGAATCCTCCGTATGCCGCTGACAATGTGCCGGTCTCGATCGTCTCTTTATGCTCATATCCGGGTTCCCTGAGATGGACATGGATATCGATGAAACCGGGGGCAATGATCTTTCCTTTCAGATCGATCACCGTCTGCTCTTTGGACGGAACAATGGATGATTCGATCCGTTCGATCACACCGTCCGTAATGGAAATATCGACGATCTCATCACGGTTCGCGGAAGGATCGATGAGCCGTCCCCCCTTCAATAGAATTTTTTCAGTCATAATATTCATTCCCAATTATTCGGATGCACCGAGAAGATACAGCACCGCCATACGGATGGCGACACCGTTCAATACCTGTTCAAGGATGACGGAATGCGGACCATCCGCAACGTCGGCTGAGAGTTCAACATCACGGTTGATGGGACCGGGATGGAGTATCGTGATCGGTCTTCCGGCTCTGTCCAGCCGCTCTTTCGTCACACCAAAATACCGGTGGAATTCACGGAGCGACGGGAAATATCCGCCTGCTTCGCGCTCCATCTGGATCCGGAGAACGTTCAGCGCATCGACCTTCGGAAGGACATCATCAATATGGTGATACACATCCACTCCGAGTTTTTCGATCTCTCTCGGAAGCAAAGTCGCGGG
>CALROS020000374.1:0-3025 GCA_943369855.1 Chitinophaga pinensis
CTTCACGGCGGATTTGATATCCGCCACTTCTTTCATCATCTCCTCGTCGATCGCCAAGCGGCCGGCGGTATCGATGATGACCACATCACGTGCATTCTCTTTTGCGAACGGGATCGCCTTTTTCGCGATCTCCAATGCCGTGATCGTCCTATTGCTGTAGACAGGAACGTCGATCTGCTGACCGAGAGCGATCAATTGATCGATAGCTGCTGGACGATACGTATCCGCCGCAACGAGCAGCGGAAATTTCCCTTTACTCTTCAGATAGTTCGCCAGTTTTCCGCTGAAGGTCGTCTTACCCGAACCCTGCAGACCGGCGACCATGATGACGGTCGGGATATCGGAAGAGATGTTGATCTCCGCCTTCGCCGAACCCATCAGTTCCACCAGTTCGTCGTAGATGATCTTGATGATCAGCTGACCCGGCGCAACATTGGTGATAACTTCCTGACCGACCGCCTTCTTCTGGACGCTCTCCATGAAGTTCTTCACAACGCCGAAATTCACATCGGCATCCAGAAGTACTTTACGGACCTCGCTTAAAGCCTCCGCCGTATTCTCCTCGGAGATACGGTGCTGGCCGCGAAGTTTCTTTAGAGCACCATCTAATTTTTCACTTAATGATTCAAACATCTACAGAACAATTGATAATGGATAATTGAAAATGGACAATTTTATATTATCCATGAAAAAATCTTTGCTACCGAACCGGTCGCTGTCAGCGAACGGTTCACTAATAATTATTAGCTTGCTTTCTTGAGTGCTTCAGCACCAGCAACGATCTCGAGCAATTCTTTCGTGATGGCTGCCTGACGTGCTTTGTTGTACGTCAATTGGAGCACTTTGATCAGATCGCGTGCGTTCGTTGATGCATTTTCCATTGCGGACATCCGTGCACCGTGTTCAGCGGCATTCGAATCAAGCAAGACACGCCAGATCTGGAAATTCAGATGCTTCGGGACCAGCACGGAAACGATCTCGTCGCTTGCCGGTTCGAAGATATAATCGGTCTGCTGAGCTTTTTTATCCGACTGCTGCTGCACCACCGGCAGGAACTGACCGATGGTCAATTTCTGCTGAACGGCATTCTTGAACTCGTTGGAGATGATCTCGACCTTATCGTATTCCCCTTTGACGAATCCTTCCACCACTTCGTTCACGATCGTCTTCGCGGTATTGAAATTCATCTGGTTGAACACGCCGGTATGTTTTGCGATCACTTCGTAATGACGTTTGCTGAAGAAATCATATCCCTTTTTACCGACGCAGATCAGTTTCACTTTCCCCGCTTTGTTCATCTCGGCGTAGTTCGTGTTAATATGATTCACCGCCGCTTTGATGATATTGCTGTTGAATGCACCGCAGAGTCCCCGGTCCGCCGTGACGATAACGATCGCGACCGCCTTCACTTCACGTGCTTCGAACTGAGGATACTTCGTCACATCCACCTGTCCGGAAAGATAGGAAAGGAGCTCCTGCATCTTCCGTGCATAGGGACGGGCGGCAATGATCGCATCCGTTGCGCGGCGCAATTTTGCCGCGGCGACCATCTTCATCGCTTTGGTGATCTTCTGTGTGCTTTTAACGCCGCTGATCCGCTGGCGTATCTCTCGTAACGTTGCCATTAGGATTACGCCGCTTTAAATGTTGACATGAATTCTTTGGTAATGGACTGGATCTGTTTTGTGATATCGTCCGACAGATCTTTCTTTTCCGCGATGGTCGAAAGAAGCGCTTTGTGCTTCAGGTCGAGCATCTGCAGGAATTCTTTCTCGAACTGCTGCACTTTATCCACCGGCAGTTCATCGAGGAATCCGTTCGTGCCGAGATAGATCATCACGATCTGGCGTTCCACCGGAAGCGGAACATACTGTCCCTGCTTCAGCAGTTCCACCAAACGTGCGCCGCGGCGGAGCTGCTGCTGCGTTGACTTGTCAAGGTCCGAACCGAATTTAGCGAATGCTTCCAGTTCGCGATACTGTGCCAGTTCCAAACGGAGACGGCCGGCAACTTTCTTCATCGCTTTGATCTGAGCATTTCCGCCCACGCGCGATACCGAGATACCGACGTTGATAGCGGGACGCACACCGGCGTTGAAGAGGTTCGGTTCGAGATAGATCTGTCCGTCCGTAATCGAGATCACGTTCGTCGGGATGTATGCGGAAACGTCGCCTGCCTGCGTTTCGATGATCGGCAGAGCGGTAAGACTTCCGCCGCCCAGATCATCGCTCAATTTTGAAGAACGTTCCAGAAGACGTGAGTGAAGATAGAACACGTCGCCGGGATATGCTTCGCGTCCCGGCGGACGGCGGAGCAGCAGCGAGACCTGGCGGTATGCCGCGGCCTGCTTTGAAAGATCATCATACACCACGAGAGCATCACGGCCGCTGTCGCGGAAAAATTCGCCGAGCGTTGCACCGGAATACGGAGCGATGAACTGCATCGGAGCCGGATCGCTTGCATTCGCTGCGATAACGGTCGTGTAGGGCATTGCGCCTTCTTCTTCGAGCTTGCCGACCACCTGAGCAACGGTGGAACCCTTTTGTCCGACCGCAACATAGATACAATAGACAGGCTTGATCCCCTGCTTCTTTGCTTCTTCGGTGTGTGTATACTTTTGATTGATGATGGCATCGAGCGCCACAGCCGTCTTACCGGTCTGACGGTCGCCGATGATCAGCTGACGCTGTCCGCGTCCAATCGGGATCATACCGTCAACGGATTTGAGTCCGGTCTGCAGAGCGACCTTCACGGGTGCGCGCTGGATAACGCCGAGCGCTTTGCGTTCGATCGGTGAGAACTGTTCCGTTTTGATGGGACCGCGTCCGTCGATCGGCTGACCGAGCGGATTGATGACGCGTCCGAGCATCGCTTCGCCCACAGGCATGGAAGCAACGCGGTTCGTCCGTTTCACCGTGTCTCCTTCTTTGATCATCGTGTCATCGCCGAACAGGATACAACCGACGTTGTCCTCTTCCAGGTTGAGCACCATGCCGAACACATCGTTCGGGAATTCGACCAGCTC
>CALROS020000375.1:0-3018 GCA_943369855.1 Chitinophaga pinensis
GAGACCGAGAATAATTTCGTCGAATACAAAGGAGCATGACCGTGGCTAAGCAAAAAGGGAACGCTGATGTGACGCAGAAACTGGAAAAATTGGTCTATGACCAGTTGAAATTCATCGGTGAAGATCCGAAACGCGAAGGACTTGTGAAAACACCGCACCGTGTTGCGAAGTCGCTGCAGTTCCTGACGAAGGGATATCACGAGGATGTGAAGACCTTACTGAACGGCGCCATCTTCAAGGAAGATTACAAAGAGATGGTTATTGTGAAAGACATTGATTATTTTTCCATGTGTGAACATCATCTGCTGCCGTTCTACGGAAAGATCCACATTGCGTATATTCCGAACGGAAAGATCGTCGGATTGAGCAAGATACCGAGGCTTGTGGATATGTTCGCGCGCCGTCTTCAGGTGCAGGAACGGATGACACGGCAGATCGCCCATACATTGTACGATGTGCTGAATCCCGAAGGAGTTGCCGTTGTGTGCGAAGGGAAACATATGTGCATGATGATGCGGGGAGTGGAGAAGCAGCATTCCCTCGCAACGACGAGTGCGATGCTCGGCATCTTCCAAAATAACATCAAGACACGAACTGAATTTTTAACGCTCGTCACCAATAAATTGTCGTAACGTGATCGAATTAGAGAAGAATTATATCCCGGTCGTCTGGGTGACCGGTGCAACAAAAGGGATCGGACTTGCCGTCGCGAACGCATTCGCCATTATCGGCTGTAAAGTGATCCTCAGCGGCCGCAACAGATCACAGCTGGAGATCAATGCCGGTAAGATCATCGATCAGGGGGGATATGCTCTTCCGGTCGTATGCGATGTCACATCCGAAACAAGTGTCCGCGCCGTGATGGCGACCATAACCAAGAAGGTCGGTGCGGTGGACATTCTGGTGAATAATGCCGGTGTGACCGCATTTGAATCATTTGAAAAGACGACCGTGAAAGAATTCGACCAGATCGTGGGGACGAACCTTCGCGGATATTTTCTGACAACGAAAGCCGTCCTGACTTCAATGCTCAAACAGAAGAAGGGACATATCTTCAATATCCATTCTGTCTCGGCTGTCACCACCTTCAATAATTCATCGGTCTATTCCGCATCCAAAGCCGGTGCGCTCGCGCTGTCGAAGTGTCTTCGGATGGAAGTGCGTAAGAAAGGGATCCGCGTGATCGATGTCCTTCCCGGAGCAGTGGAGACCGATATGTGGGACAAAACTTCCAGAAAAAAATTCCACCACAAGATGATGCAGCCTGAGGACGTTGCCGATGCTGTCGTCTCGATCTATTGTCAGCCTCAGAGGATGACGACCGATGAGATCATCCTGCGGCCGGTTGAAGGGGACCTATAGATGGAATTGAAGGGTTCGGTCGCCATTATCACCGGTGCCAGTAAGGGGATCGGACGTTCGATCGCGATGCAGTTATCGCGGTTAGATGTACACGTTGTGCTTGCTGCACGGAATACCGAACTGTTGAATGAACTAAATAATGAGATCCGTTCCGATGGCGGTACATCGATTGTTGTCTCTACTGATGTCACCTCGGAACATTCTGTTAAGAATCTCATCATTGAGACCCAAAAACGATTTGGGACCATCGACATCCTCATCAACAATGCCGGTGTCGGCGTATTCTCGAATGTCGTGGATATGAAAGTGGATGAGTACGAAACGATGATGAATGTGAATCTGAAAGGGGTCTTCCTCTGCAGCCGCGCGGTCCTGCCGGTGATGATGTCGCAGAAACACGGCGAGATCATCAACATAGCATCACTCGCCGGAAAGAACTCCTTCGCCGGCGGATCGGTCTATTCCGCAACGAAGTGGGGACTGATCGGATTTGCCCGCTCATTGATGCTGGAAGTGCGGGAACACAACATCCGTGTCGTGACAATTTCTCCGGGTTCCGTCAATACCGGATTTGCAGACAATGAACATGACCGGCCGAATGCCATCCAGCCGGAAGATGTTGCTGAAACGGTCGTCTTTGCATTGACAATGCCGAACCGTGTGAATGTCAGCGAGATCGATGTGCGTCCAACCATTAAACCGAGATAATCTATTCCACTCTTGCTACCGCTTTAAAATGAAGAACGCCAACTACCGCTGAAACGGAAGTCGGCGTTCTACGCTGCACTTTCTGAATTACTGTTTGTTGATCTCTTTTTCGATGCGACGCTCCATGCGGGGATGTTCGGTATCGGTGTCCATGTTCATTCCGGGATGATCCTTCATCATTCCTTTGCGCATGCCGCGGCCCATCATCATCCCTTCGCCGTCAAGTTTCTGCATCCTGCGGACGCGCTGCAGGAGCATTTTTTTCCAGATCTTCTGCTGGTCTGCATTGAGCAGTTTGTTCTTTTCCGACCATGCGTTCAAATGATTCATCCGCAGTGCGATGGTTTGTGCTGCGATCTCGTTCATTTTTTTCTCGACGGCGCCTTTGTCCAACTGGTCGGCGGACATGAGCCTGTTCATCTCAAGTTTCAGTGTTGCGAGTTTCGCACCGAGTTCGATCTGTTTCTTCTGCATGTCGAATTCGATCTTCTCGAACTGTTCCTGTTGAGCGTCGGTCAGGTTCAGATCTTTGGGCATCTTTCGTTCGGGACCGGGCTGAGCGGAAAGGAAAGTCAGTGACATTAGGAACACTAGAGCGGTGAATATACGGTTGGTCTTCATAACTGCCTCATGCGAAATGGATGAATTGGGGTCATGTTTTTGTGTATGGTTTTGACACGACCGCATTGGAAAAGTTTAACATTGAATTGCACTGAACGTTTAATTATTTTAGAGGCACACGTGAAAAATACCCTTGCCTACATATCGGCATCCCTGCTGATCATCTCTCTCATACCCGGCTGTGCCGTCTATGATCCGTTCGCGGAATATACCAAACAGCGGTATACCAATGTCGTTTCGTATTTCAATACGTTCTATAACGCTCAGCGTCTTTTCAGTGATGCAGAGGATGAAGTGATCCGTGCGCGGAGGGATTATTACGAACGG
>CALROS020000376.1:0-3005 GCA_943369855.1 Chitinophaga pinensis
AGTGGATTACGACCTGTCGAAGGTCATGTTCATCACCACAGCGAATGTGCGGTATCAGATACCGCTGCCGCTGCTGGACAGGATGGAAGTGATCGAACTGTCGAGCTATCTCGACTTCGAGAAGAAAGAGATCGCAACACGCCACATCGTTCCGCGTCAACTCGAGGAACACGGTCTGCTCAAAAAGAATATCGACATCACGGACGGTGCCATCCATAAGGTCATCTCCGAATACACGCGCGAGAGCGGCGTCCGTAATTTGGAGCGGGAGATCGCATCCATCTGCCGCAAAGCGGCGAAGGAGACCGTGCTCGTCAGTCAGAAGGCAGGAAAGAAGAAGAAACTTCACATTCTGATCGATGAGAAGAAAGTGGAGGAATATCTTGGCGTGCCGAAGTTCCGTAATAAAGAAGCGGATAAGAAATCACAGGTCGGTTCCGTGACAGGACTCGCTTGGACGAGCGTCGGCGGCGACATCCTGCATGTTGATGTTACCCTGATGAACGGCGCAGGAAAACTGACGCTCACCGGCCAGCTCGGCGATGTGATGAAAGAATCCGCTCAGGCGGCGTTGAGCTTCATCCGTTCGAACGCAAAGAAACTGAAACTGAATCCCGAATTCTTCAAGAAGCACGAGATCCACATTCACTTGCCGGAAGGTGCGATTCCGAAGGATGGTCCTTCCGCCGGCATTACAATGACCATGGCAATGATCTCCGCTATCAGCGGCAGACCGGCGCGCGCCGATGTCGCGATGACCGGCGAGATCACGCTCCGCGGCGAAGTGCTGCCGATCGGCGGACTGAACGAGAAACTGCTTGCGGCAAAGCGTGCAGGGATCAAAACAGTGCTGATTCCGAAGGAAAATCTGAAGGATCTGACCGAGATCCAACCAAGCGTAAAGGAAGGATTGAAGATCATTCCCGTCGCCTCCATTGAAGAGGCGCTGCCGATCGTGTTCGCCAAAAAATAGCAGGAATAGAACACGGATGACACGGATCAGACAGATAAACACGGATAAGTAAATGAATAGTCACCCTGAGCGAGTCTTGATGATTTCTATTGGGACGAGCCGAAGGGTCAAAATAAAATAGTTCGTTGCAAAAGATCTTTCTAATCTCAAAATGATTGTCATCCCCGAATGCTTCTGTCGGGGATCCATGGCACAACAACAAAATACATTGCTTCACGTTCACAGATTTCCTTATTTTGAGTTACAATGAGCTATCAAGTTACCGCACGTAAATGGCGTCCTATGGTGTTCGACGATGTGATCGGTCAGACGCATGTCTCCGATACATTGCGCAATGCCCTTGCCCAAAACAGACTCGCGCACGCCTTCATCTTCAGCGGAACACGCGGCTGCGGCAAGACCACTACTGCGCGTATCCTCGCCCGTGCCGTGAACTGTCTCAATCCTCAAAATTACGAACCGTGCAATGAGTGCGAGGTCTGTAAGGAGATCATCGAAGGACGTTCGCTCGATGTGATCGAGATCGACGGTGCCTCGAACCGAGGCGTGGATGAGATCCGCAATCTGCGCGAATCGGTCCGCTACGCGCCGACACGCGGCAAGAAAAAAGTATACATCATCGACGAAGTGCACATGCTCACCAAGGAAGCGTTCAACGCGCTTCTGAAGACGCTCGAAGAACCTCCGCCGCATGTATTATTCATCTTCGCTACCACCGAACTGCACAAGGTCCCCGCAACCATCCTTTCCCGCTGCCAGCGGTATGATTTCCGCCGCATCGGGCTGGAGGAGATCGTCGGCCGGCTGAAATTCATCGCCGGTGAAGAGAAGATCACCATCGATGATGATGCGCTGCTGATCGTCTCCAAAAAAGGGGACGGTTCCATGCGCGATGCACAGAGCATCTTCGATCAGGTCGTCTCGTTCTGCGGAACGACCATCAATGCAAAACAGGTCGGCGACGCATTGAACATCGTCGATCAGGAACTCTATTTCCGCGTCTCCGATATTCTTCGCGCCAAAGACACCAAAGCTGCGCTCGACCTTGTGAAGGATGTCGTCAACAGCGGATTCGATATCAAGGAATTCGTCTCCGGTCTGACCGAACATTTCCGCAACATGCTCATCGCGAAGACGACCAATACCACAACGCTCATCGAAGAATCCGAAGTGCACCGCAAACGGTACGCGTCGGATGCTGCATCACTCTCGCTCCAGGATATCCTCCGCATTTTGAAGGTCACGTCCGAAACAGAGAACACCGTCAAGTTCAGCACACAGCCCCGCTTCAAACTCGAAGTGATGATGGTGCAGCTGACGAAGATGGATTCGTCCGTAAAGATCGACGACCTTCTGAATCAGATCGATGACCTGAAAAAAAAACTTCAGTCCGACCCTAGCTTAGCTTCAGTTCCCGCAACAGTCCCTGTAATTCGTCAGGAAACCGCATATCACGACGAGATGCCGGAACCGCCGCCCGAATATCATGATGAACTTCCGGTCACACGTCCGGCAACGCCGGCGCCGAGACCTGCAGCTGCTCCTCCGGCACCGCGTCCGGCAGTGAGACCGGCCGAAGCATCCAAACCGAAGTTCGCCGTTCAGGATGCTCAGCCGCGCTATACACTCAGCTCATCGGCAAAAAAATCCTCTGATGACACACCCGCACAAAAAGCAGCGGTGATCGATCCGGTGAATGTCAGCATGTCCGATGTTCAGCAGCAATGGACCGCCATCGTTGATGCGATGCGTAAGAAGAAGATCTCCGTCGGAACGATCCTCGGCGAGACATCGCCGTTCGATCTTTCCAATGGTACGCTTCAGATCGCGTGCGGGGATGATTTTCACTGCGGAACGCTTGTGCGCAACAAAGAGGTATTAGCCGATACCATCAATACCATTCTCAATTCCCGGCTGAGGATTGAACCAATCCTGAAAGAAGTTGGTTTACATTCCAAACCGGTGCATCATGCACCGGCACCGTCTTCCAGACCGGCATCATTCGCATCTGCAGCAACCCCGGATGTCCCCG
>CALROS020000377.1:0-3002 GCA_943369855.1 Chitinophaga pinensis
AATAATGAGTAAGAAGAAGAGTTTTTTCATCTGATTCCTTTTTATTTTCAATGTAAGGAATAACTTTTCCGAATAAAAGTGAATATTGTGTTATGGACGTCAGTTGATTCGTGTGCGAAAATAAACTATTTTGTCTCAATTATGTTTCGTATCCCGATATCTCCTCCAAATCAGCTGACCCTCCTTCGGATATTGATGACACCGTTCTTCCTGGTGTACCTCTTTTCCGAGAATCCGGTCGATAAACAGATCGCACTCGGCATTTTCATCATCGCAGCCATTACGGACTGGTATGACGGTTATGTCGCACGGCGCTGGGGATTCATCACACGCTGGGGAAAGTTCCTTGATCCTCTCGCCGATAAGATCCTCACGTCGGCGGCCTTCATCTCCTTCATCTACATCGGTTATGCAGAAGCATGGATGGTCTGGATCATCGTCGTCCGCGATTTCTTGATGACCGGACTTCGCGGATATGGTGAATATAAAGGAAAGACGATCGATACAAGCGGATTTGCAAAGACAAAAACATTCTTTCAGCTTGTCGTCATCTATTTATTCCTGGTCAATTACATCGTTCGCACATCGGCAGATCTCAACGCTCGGTTCGGTTGGTTCTTCGATATCACCGCCACGCCACCGATCATGTTCTGGATGATGGTAATTACGACACTCTTTACAGCAATGACCGGATTGATGTATCTGTCAGCAAATAAAGCGATCATTCTCGGACTTTTCACCAGAGGGGACGATGGACGAACAACAGAAGAGTAATGATTCCGGAGATGTCCGTGTGGATCTGTTCACACGATTCGTTGCGACAGGATTCTTCAGCGGCTACGTTCCTAAAGCGCCCGGTACTGCCGGTTCCCTTCTTGCTGCTGCATTCTTTTTTATTCCCGGTTTTTCGAGTATATGGATCATCATCCCCGCATCTGTTCTATTATTCGGCATCGGAGGACTTGTTGCTGAAAAAATGGAAAAGAAACTCGGACAGGACCCTTCCATCGTTACCGTTGATGAGATCGTGGGAATGTGGATCAGTATGTGGTTCATCCCCTTTACAATCATGAACCTGGCGCTTGCGTTCATCGTGTTCCGGGTTCTCGATATCCTCAAACCGTATCCTGCTGGGATCATCGATCAGCGTCCCGGCGGCTGGAATATTATGCTGGACGATGTGATCGCCGCTCTCTATACTAATGCCATCATTCAAGTTGCTCTTCGCATCAATATCTTTTAAATCTTTTAACCCAACAAAAAAATGAACGCTGAGATCATCACGATCGGCGATGAATTGCTCATCGGCCAGATCATCAATACCAATCAGGCATACATCGCCGAAAAACTGAATGGTGTCGGCATCGACTGCAGCAGAATGACGACCGTCGGTGATTCTGCATCAGTGATAACGGATGCGTTCACAACGGCATTCAACCGTGTTGACATCGTCTGTGTCACCGGCGGACTCGGTCCTACACATGACGACATCACAAAGACCATGGTCTGCGAATTCTTCAGGACTGAACTGGTGATGCACGACGAGACACTCGAGCATATCAAAGCATTGGCTCAGCGCCGGAATATCACCATGATCCAATCCAATATCGATCAGGCGCTGGTCCCGAAAACATGCACCGTTATTCCGAACAATGTCGGCACTGCTCCGGGAATGATGTTCGAACAGAATGGGAAGTTCTTCTTCGTCATGCCGGGAGTCCCGTTCGAAATGAAAGAGATGCTCGACAATTGGATCATTCCTTTCCTGCTGAAAAGGAATGACGGTTCGGTGGTCCTCCACCGAACATTGAAAACGACAGGCATCGGTGAATCGATGCTCGCGAAAGAGATCGGCGACGTTGCTCCGATCATCGGAACGGACGGAACAACAACACTGGCATTTCTTCCTAACCAAATGGGGACGAAACTCCGCATTACGGTAAAGGATACGTCGGAAGATTCTGCGAAGAAAAAACTTCAGCATGCCGAATCTCTCCTCCGCGCAAAAGCGGAACGATATATCTACTCGGATGATGAGAAGGATCTTGAGGATGTCGTCGGTGATTTGTTGAAGGAACGAAAGATGTCGCTCGCAGTGGCGGAATCCTGCACCGGCGGACTCATTGCAAACCGCATCACAAACGTCCCGGGCAGTTCCGAATATTTTCTCGGCGGATACATCGTCTATCATAACTATATGAAGATGCAGTCACTCGGTGTTCCGGAAAAACTTATCCTCGATCATGGTGCCGTCAGCAAAGAGGTCGCCGAAGCGATGGCGCACGGCGCACGAATGACCGCACAAAGTTCCATCGCGCTTTCTGCTACCGGTATCGCCGGTCCATCCGGCGGGACTCCCGATAAACCTGTCGGCCTCGTTTGGATCGGTTATTCCGATGCCGATTCCACCTTCGCACTGAAATTCAATTTCGGCGACAACCGGATCCGTTTTAAGGACCGTGCCTCACAGGCAGCGCTTGAATTATTGCGTAGAAAATTATTGAAGATGGTATAGATTCATATACCATTCTCTCTTATCCCTGGTAAATATCCTTCAGTTACATTGTAGGGACGGACGCCAGTCCGTCCTTTTATAGAAGACAATTCCCCTATAGATAAATGTGAAAGTATTTTTGTGCCATCCAATAAGTTTTCTCGATAAATAATGATGTAGCTAGTCATTCCTCTTCGCTCAATTATTCACCTGCCAAATTACGTAGATCGATCATTCGCATTTTTTTGTCACCCAATATTTGCCAATCACATCATCCACAACGATTTTTAATGAATACAAAAAACCAGCCCTAACGATTCTCAATTCGGGAAAACCATAAAAATACACCTAAAATCAGACCTTTGACCGAAAACGTAAAGATTTATGAAAAAATCAAAAAAAAGTGTTTTATTTTTTACTGTAAATATTTACATTACTATTGCAGGACGTAAAAAACAACAAATTCCCTTATAGACCAAGAGAACCGGCTTGATTTCCGGTCGGTAAA